>JBGAOL010000301.1:0-5270 GCA_044221825.1 Gemmatimonadales bacterium | reverse complement strand
AGGACGGCTTCAGCGTCCAGCCGCTCAGCGAGGGCGGCGCCCCGGCGGCCACTGCCCAGGGCGGCAGCTTCACCATCCGCCCCGGCGTCTATCTCCTGGCCGCCGGCGGTCCCGTGGATCCCGCGTCCCTCCCGGCCACGCTCGGCGGCGACAAGCTGCACGGCGGCCCCTACGAGTTCCTCATCGGGGTGCACCAGGCGGGGAAGACGCTGACGTTCCCCGGCCCCGTGGCCGGGCAGCCGTGGGAGTGGAACTGGACCACGCGCGGCGCCTGGCCGGTGGACGTCGTGTCCGCCACCACGCCGCTCCGGCTGTTCGACGCGGGCGCCGACGTGGCCCACCTGGCCTGGACCCGCGTAGGCGACGGCGGCCGCACCGGCCGCTTCCAGGTGACGCTCTCGGCCCTCACCGGGGCGCCCGCGCTCCGCGTGATCATCCCCGCCAACGACGACGGCTCGCGGCTCCGCGACTACACCGCCTCCCTGGTGATCCGCGACCGCATCCAGGCCCGCGGCGCCACCATCGGCGCCGCCACCGCGCTCCGCGTCCGCCTCCGCGGCCTCGGCGCGCAGCAGGCGCTGCAGGTGGCGCTCATGGAGGACGACGGCACCACCTGGGCGGCCGCCATCGAGGTGGACAGCACCTGGGGCGAGGCGGTGATCCCGCTCAGCCTGCTGCAGGCCACCCCGGGCGTGCTGCTGCCGCAGGCGTTTCCGGGGCAGTGGAGCTACTGGGTGAAGCCGGCGGAGGGCCGGGGCGGGGCGGGGGACGGCGTTCGATTGCCGCACGTGGAGCGGCTGCAGCTGTCGCTGCGCCCCGAGGCAGGGGCGCCGGCCGGGGCGTACGGCGTGGAAGTGGAGAGCGTGCGCCTGGAGTTTGCGCCGGTGCGCTGAGCTATGGCCGGATGACGGCCGTGCTCGAGAAGAACCGCTGCGCCGCCACGATGTCCACCGTGACCCCGGGCGCGAGCAGCATCGGCCCCGACTTCCAGGGGTTGGTGGCGGACGAGTTGGTGGTGAGGGTGAACTCGGTGGAGCCGCTCCGGGTGATGTTGAGCGGCACCTTGAAGTGGCCGGTCATCCCGGGGTGCACCACGCCGAGGCGGAAGTTGCTCCCGCCGCCGCTGGCATAGACCTCGACCGGCAGGGCGAAGAGGTTCTTCATCTCCACCTGCACCGGCTCGGGCGCGGGCTCCACCACCTCGCTGTCCTGCGTGTGCCGGGCGCAGGCGGACGGGCCGGCGAGGAGCAGGGCGGCGAGGAGCACCACGGCGGGTCGACGCATGGACGGCCTCCCAGGGTAAGGCGGGCCCTCAGGCGCGGGTGCGCCCCTTCCGGGCCAGGGCCAGCATGGCCAGCCCGAAGGCCAGGAGCACGAGGCCCCACCAGAGGTTCACGTTGATCCCGAGCGAGCGCTGGTACAGCGCCTCGTCGGAGACCAGTCCGAAGATGGTCAGCAGGGCCCCGAACGCGCTGAACATGAGCCCCATCGGCAACCGCAAGTCTAGCTGCATGGCGCGCTCACCAGAAGATGAGGTTGAGGACGATCGTCAGGCCTAACACCGCCACGCCCAGCGTGGCCGGCCGCTCGTACCAGGCCAGGTGCCCCTCCGCCGGCTTCGGCGTCAGGGAATGCACCAGCCCCACCAGCTCAGCGTCGGTCTTCCGGCAGGTGGTGAGCAGCGAGATGACGATGGTGCCGAGGAAGCAGGTGGTCCAGGCCAGGATGGCGGTCCAGAAGTTCTGGGCCATCTCGCTCGGGTAGGTGTGGAGCGCGGCGCCGAGGAAGGCGCCCTTGATGCCGGGGACGCCGCCGGCCGGCAGCGTGAGGCCATGGTGCGCCGCCGCGGCGAGCGTGCCGAGCAGCAGCCCGTAGAACGCCCCGTGCCCCGTGGCCCGGCGCCAGAACATGCCGAGCAGGAAGGTGGCGAACAGCGGCGCGTTCACGAAGGCAAACACCAGCTGGAGCATGTCCATGATGTTGTTGAACCGCGTGGTGGCGTACGCCGCCGCCACGCTCGCCAGGATCCCGAACACGGTGGCCGCGTGCCCCATCTTGAGGTAGTGCCGGTCGCTCTGCCCGGGCTTGATGTACGACTGGTAGATGTCGTACGTCCAGACCGTGTTGAAGGCCGTCACGTTCCCCGCCATGCCGCTCATGAAGCTGGCCATGAGGGCGGTGAGCCCGAGGCCCAGCAGCCCCGTCGGCAGGTAGTGGATCAGGAGCGCGGGCATCGCGAGGTTGTAGTTGGGCGTGCCGTCGGCGTTCATCGGCAGGAAGCCGCCCGTCTGGTGGTGCAGCGCGATGGCGATCATGCCGGGCACGATCACGAGGGCGGGGAAGAGCGCCTTGGGGATGGCGGCGAGCACCGGCGTCCGCCGCGCCGCGCCCATGTTCTCCGCGGCCATGGCGCGCTGCACCACCAGGAAGTCGGTGCACCAGTAGCCGAAGCTCAGCACGAAGCCCAGGCCCATCATCATGCCGAACCACTCGACGCCCATGGGGTTGGCGCCCGCGCTTCCCAGGTGTTTCCAGCTGTCGGTCCACGCGCCCTCGGCGTAGCCGGCGCCGGTGGCCACCGGGTGCAGCTTCTCCACCAGCCCGCTCCATCCGCCCACGTCCTTGAGGCCGAGGAGCACCAGCGGCAGGAAGCCCAGCACAATGAGGAAGAACTGCAGCACCTCGTTGTAGATGGCCGAGGTGAGGCCGCCGAGGAAGATGTAGACCAGCACGATCACGGCCGAGACCACGATGCTGGCGTTGAAGTCCCAGCCCAGGATGAGCTCCAGCAGCTTGGCCAGCGCGTACATCGAGATCCCCGAGCTGAAGATGGTCATCAGCGCGAAGGTGATGGCGTTGAAGCCGCGGGTCTTCTCGTCGAAGCGGAGCCGGAGGTACTCCGGGACCGAGCGCGCCTTGCTGCCGTAGTAGAACGGCATCATGAACACGCCCACGAACACCATGGCCGGGATGGCGCCCACCCAGTAGAAGTGGGAGGTCATGATCCCGTACTTGGCGCCCGAGGCCGCCATGCCGATGACTTCCTGCGCGCCGAGGTTGGCGGACAGGAAGGCCAGGCCGGCGATCCAGGTAGGAATGGAGCGGCCGGACAGGAAGAAGTCCTCGCTGCTCTTCACGTGCCGCCGCAGCACCCAGCCGATGCCGAGCACAAAGGCGAAATAGACGATCAGGATGGCGTAATCGACGGCGCCGAGCTGGATCTGGTCCACGGGCGGGGTCTCTGGCGTTGGGGCGGGGAAGGGCGGGCGGCGGCCGCTGGCGGGCCGTTCCGCAGGGCCAATGTTCGGTCGCCCCGCGCTCCGGCGCAAGATGTGCTGGCCCCGCGCCCCACCGGCCCCTACTTTTCCCGGCGGTCATCCGGCGCCAGCCGGGTGGCCCCCGTAGCAGGCTTCCGGCAGGACCCGCTTCCCGTCTTCAGGTGTGATCCATGAGCCGCCCCCTCGGCCTCCTCGCGTCCGCGTGCCTCCTCGCAACGCTCGCCACCTCGCTGCCCGCGCAGGTGGCCGTGGCCTCGCCCGACGGGCGGAGCCGGGTCACCCTCGAGGTGCGGGACGGCCGCCTCACCTGGCGGCTCGACCGCGACAGCCGCCACCTGGTGCTCCCCTCCCGGCTCGGCTTCCGCTTCAAGGACGAGCTACCCCTCGATTCCGGCCTCGTCATCATCGACTCCGCCCGCACCACCCAGGACACCCGCTGGACCCAGCCCTGGGGCGAGGTGGCCACGGTGCGCGAGAACTACAACGAGCTCGCCATCGTCGCCGAGGAGGACACGGGGGTGGTGGTGCGCGACCGGAACGGCGCCCCGCAGCAGCGCCGGCTCATCGTGCGGGTGCGGGCCTTCAATGACGGCATCGGCTTCCGCTACGAGTTCCCGAGCCAGCCGGCGCTGCGCGAGTTCACCATCATGGAGGAACTCACCGAGTTCCACTTCGCCGACAACCCCACCGCCTGGTGGATTCCCTCCGACCGGCCGCGCATGGACCGCTCGGAGATGCTGTACTCCTCGAGCCCGCTGAGCCTGCTCCGGAACGTGCAGACGCCGCTCACCCTCGAGTCGCGCGACCGGCGCAGCTACCTGGTGATCCACGAGGCCGATCTCCAGGACTACGCCCGCATGAACCTCAAGGGCCCCGCCTGCATCGAGTGCCGGAGCCTGGCCGCCGACCTGGCCCCGATGGCCGACGGTACCAAGGTCCACGGCACCACCCCGTTCCGGACTCCGTGGCGCACCCTGCAGATCGCCGACCGGCTCGTGGACCTCTCCCCCTCGCTCCTCGGCCTCAAGCTCAACCCACCGAGCCAGCTCGGCCCCGCCGACTGGATCAAGCCCATGAAGTACGTGGGCATCTGGTGGGGCATGCACATCAACACCATGACGTGGAGCAGCGGGCCGCGGCACGGCGCCACCACGGAGAACACGAAGCGCTACATCGACTTTGCCGCCGCCAACGGCTTCGGGGGCGTGCTGGTGGAGGGCTGGAACACCGGCTGGGACGGCGACTGGATCAAGAACCGCTGGGCCTTCAGCTTCACCCAGAGCTATCCTGATTACGACCTTCCGGGCCTCGCCGCCTACGCGCAGTCGAAGGGCGTCTCGCTCATTGTGCACAACGAGACCTCGGGCGGCATCGTCAACTACGAGAAGCAGCTGGACAGCGCCTTCACGCTGTACCAGTCGCTCGGCCTGCACGCCATCAAGACGGGGTACGTCACCGACACGGTGGATGGTGGGCACGATCACTGGTCGCAGTACGCCGTGCGGCACCACCGCCGCGTCATCGAGGCGGCGGCGCGGCATCACATCATGGTCGATGCGCACGAGCCGCTGCACGACACCGGCGAGCGCCGCACCTGGCCCAACATGATGAGCCGCGAGGGAAGCCGCGGGCAGGAGTACAACGCGTGGAGCGGCGACGGTGGCAACCCGCCCGAACACGAGACCATCCTCTTCTTCACCCGCCTGCTGGCGGGGCCGATGGACTTCACGCCCGGGATCTTCGATCTCCTCATTGAAAGTGGCCCCGGCGGCCGCCGCTCCCCGGAGGATGCGCGCGTCCGCACCACGCTGGCCAAGCAGCTGGCGCTCTACGTGGTGCTCTACTCGCCGCTCCAGATGGCGGCGGACCTCCAATGGTGTTCGGCAAACTGCTGCGCAACCTGCTCCGCGACCCGAACTACGGCAAGCGCGTCGCCCCGATCATTCCCGACGAAGCGCGCACGTTCGGCATGGAAGTGCTGTTCCGCGAGAT
>JBGAOL010000300.1:0-5512 GCA_044221825.1 Gemmatimonadales bacterium | reverse complement strand
GGCATGGCCATGACGCTGCTCGACGGCCCGCTGGCGCAGCTCGAGCTGGCGCCGCTCAACAGCGAGCTGGGCCGCTACTTCGGCACCGACGACGGCATCCTGGTGATCCGCACCCCGCGCGGCTCCCGCCTCAACCTCCAGGGCGGCGACGTGATCCTGACGGTGGACGGCCGCGCCCCCGAGGGCCCCGCCCACCTGCTCCGGATGCTCCGCAGCTACAACGCGCGCGAGGTGGTGCGCTTCGAGGTGGTGCGGATGCGGAAGCGGGAGGTGGTGCGCGGGGTGATCGGGCAGTAGCTCCCGCGCCCCCCATGGTAGGGGCCGGCCATGGCCGGCCCTCCTCAAACCCACCCGGACCAGCGTTCCCAAGAATCGCGCGGGCTCAACGAATTCGGATTGAGTAATGGCGCGGGGAATAGGAGGGCCGGCCATGGCCGGCCCCTACCATGAGGGGGGCCAGCGCGGTGGTTGGGGGAGATCAGCGCCGATCCGACACCGGCGCCGGCGTCCCCCGCGGCGTCGTCCCGCCATCCCCCAGCTGCATCTTGTCGTTGCGGCCCCAGCACTGCGCCTCGCCGCTGCGGGTCATGCCGCAGGTGTGCGCCTCACCGGCTGAGAGGCTGCTGAAGGGGCCGCCGCTCACCGCCACGGGCTTGGTGCGGTCCTGCTTCGTGCCGTCACCGAGCTGCCCGCCGGCGTTCTGGCCCCAGCAGTAAGCCTCGCCGCCGCCGGTGCGGGCGCAGGTGTGGGCGCCGCCGGTGGTGATGTCCGTGAAGCTGGCGGTGCCCGCCACCGCCACCGGGCTCGAGCGGTCGCTCTTCGAGCCGTCGCCCACCTGGCCGGCCTCGTTGGCGCCCCAGCAGAAGGCCTTCCCCGCATCCGTGAGCGCGCAGGTGTGCTTCCCGCCGGCCGAGATCTTCGTGAACTTCTGGTTGCCGGACACATCGATTGGCTCGGACTGCGTGTCCTGCGCCCCGAAGCCGAGCTGCCCTGAGTACCCGTCGCCCCAGCAGAAGGCCTTGCCGGCCGCGGTGAGCGCGCAGGTGTGGGCGCCGCCCGTGGTGATGGTCACGAAGCTCTGCCCGCCCTTCACCGCCACCGGTCGCTTGCGATCACTGGTGGAGCCGTCGCCGAGCTGCCCGTCTTTGTTCCTGCCCCAGCAGAAGGCCCGGCCGCCCGAGAGCCCGCAGGTGAAGCCGTCGCCGGCGGCGAGTTGCGAGAAGCTCAGGCCGCCCGCCACCTCCACGGGCGAGGTGGCCGTGGCGGTGCCGCCGTCGCCGAGCGCGCCGGCGCGGTTGTCGCCCCAGCAGAGGGCGCGGCCATTCACCAGGCCGCACGCGTGGCCACGACCCACGGTGAGCCCCGTGATGCCGGCAGTCCCATCGACCGCCGTGAGCCCGAGCCCCGCGCCCCAGCACACCGCACCGCTGCTCCCCACACCACAGCTGAACGCCCCACCCGCCTCCACCGCCTTCTTCGGCAGCAGCGCGCTCGCGCCCCCGGTGGACGGCGTGGGTCCCGGCGGCGGGTTGGTCACGGGCGGCGGGTTGTTGGCCGGCGGCGGCGGGTTCACCGCCACGGGCGGCGGCGCCGTCACCGTGAACCGCTCGCTGACCTTCTTCCCTTCCACCGTCACGCTGATCTCGGCGGTGCCCGGCCCCACGGCCGTGATCACGCCGTTGGCGTCCACCCGCGCCACCCGCGGATCGCTCGAGCTCCAGCTGCCCCCGCGGTCGCCGAGGTCGCGGCCACGGTTGTCCTTGGCCACCGCCGCCCAGGTGGTCTTCTCCCCGGGCTTGAGCGACTTGTCCGGCGCCGTGATGCTCACCGCCGCCACCGGCACGCTCGAGGGCGGCGGCTCCGTCACCGTGAGCCGCACCGTGGCGCTCTTCCCCTCGGCGCTCGCGGTGATCGTGGCGCTGCCGGCCGTGACGCCGGTGACGAGCCCCTCGCCAGTCACCGTCGCCACCTTGCTGTCCGAGGAGCTCCACGTGAGCGCCCGGTCCACCAGCGCCTTCCGGCTGCCGTCGAACGCCGTCGCCGTGAGCGCCACCGTGCTCCCTTCCACCACCGACGCCGTGGGCGGCGCCACCGTGATGTTGCGACCGCCACCGGGGCCGGCGTGCAGGCGCTGGCCGGCCTCCACCTCGCGCTCGCACCGTGACGCGGATCGTCGGCGCTCTTCCTCGCTGTTGGCCGTCACCCGCGCGTCACCTGCGGCGAGCGCCGTCACTGGTACTGCGGAGCTGACGAGCACCACGCTGGGGTCGCCGAGGTCCACACCACGGCGCGGTCGGCGTTGGCGTGGCGCCCTTCACGTCCTTGAGTGAGGCACCGAGCTGCACCGTCTGCCCCACGTCGAGCGCGTGGCTCGAGGGGCCGCCCACCATCACGCTCGCCACCGCCGCCGGCTGGTCCACCGCCGCGGCCGGCGCCACCACCTCGAGCGTCACCGTGCCGCGCTTCCCCTCGCTCTCGGCGGTGATCGTCACGCTGCCGGTCTTCTTCGCCGTCACCGCGCCGATGGGCGACACCTCCGCCACCGCCGGGTCACTCGAGGTCCAGGTGACACCCTTCCCCGCCAGCTCCTCCCCCGCCGCGCCCTTCACCAGCGCCGAGAGCTGCTCGGTGCGCCCCACCGCCACCGGCGCGCTGCCGCCCGCCAGCTGCACGCTGGCCACCGGGGTTGCGGCGGGATTCACCACCGGCGCGGGCGGCGCCGGCGGGATGTCGTCCTTCTTTCCGCCGAACGCGAAGTACGCCACCGCCGCGAGCACCGCCACACCGGCCACCCCACCGATCAGCGCACCCGAGCCACCCTTCTTCTTCTCCTCCGCCACGGGCGCCGGCACCGACGGGCGCTTCACCGGCGGCTCCACCGGCTTCGGCGCCTCCTTCACCGGCGGCTTGGGCGGCACGATCACTTCCGTCGGCACCCCGGCATCCACCACCGGCTTCTCCGCCGGCGGCGCCACGATCGTGGGTGCCTCCGCCACCACGGGCGCCACCACCGGCGCGGGCGGCGCCGGCACCACCACCTTGGCCTCCGCCGTCTTGCCATCCACCGTGAGCGTCACCGTGGCCGACCCTGGCCCCTTGGCCGAGAGTACGCCCTTGGCGCTCACCTCGGCCACGCCCGCCGGGCTCACGCTCCACGCCGCCTGGCGGTCGCCGAGCACGTGGCCCTTGGCGTCCTTCACCACCGCCTTGAGCGTCGCGGTCTTCCCCGTCTCGAGTTCCTTCGGCACGCCCTCGATGGCCACCGACGCCACCGGCACCGGCGTCACCGTCACGCTGACCGACGCGCTCTTCCCCTCGGACTCCGCCGAGATCTTCGCGGTGCCGGCCGTGATGCCGGTGAGCTGGCCCGCCTGCGTCACCGTGGCCACCGCCGGCGAGCTGCTCGCCCACTTGAGCGCCCGCCCGGTGAGCACGTGGCCGTGCGCGTCCTTGAGCACCGCGGTGAGCGTCACCTTCTCCCCGGCCATCACCGGCGCCGGCGCCTCGAGGCTCACCGTCGCCACCGGCGCCGCGGAGACCACCACCGGCGCCGTCATCCGCCGCCCCTCGCACTCCGCGATGATCTCGGCCTTGCCCTCGGCCACGCCGCTCACCACGCCGGCGCCGGACACCGTCGCGATCTTCTCGTTCGACGACTTCCACGTCACCGCCCGCTCCGCCACCTGCCCCCGCTCGTCCTTCACCTCGGCCTTGAGCGCCAGCGTCTCCCCCGCCGTCACCCGCGCCTCACTCGGCGCGATGGTCACCGACACCACCGCCGGCTTCCGGATGTTGGCGCGGGTGCTCCCCTTCACGCCCTCCACCTCGGCGAAGACCTCGGCGACGCCCTCCTTCTGCGCCGTGACCTGGCCGCTGGCATCCACCTCGAGCAGCCCGCGCGGGCTCACCGACCAGCGGATGGTCCGCCCCGTGACGGTGTGCCCCAGCTTGTCCTTGACCGTCGCATGGAGCTGCAGCGTCTCACCCACCATCAGCGCCGGCTCCACCGGCGCCACGTGCACCGCCTGCACCGGCGCCGGCCGGAGCGAGATGGTCGCGGTGGCGGTGTGCCCCTCGCACGTCGCCGTGACGGTCACGGTGCCGGCAGCGTGCGCCTTCACCAGGCCCTTGGCATCCACCGTCGCCAGCGACTCGTCGCTCGAGTGCCAGGTGATGGGCGTGGGCCCCGTCTTGGGCCCGCTCAGCTTGGCGTTGGCCGCGAGCTGCAGCGTCTCCCCCGCGAAGATCTCCCCCCGCTCCGGCGACACGCTGACGCCCACCACCGCGGGCGGCGGGGGCGGCGTCGGTTCCTTCGAGGCGGGAATCGGCGTGGTGGCGTCCGACGGGCGCGATGCCGGGATCGGCGTCGTGGCATCCGAGGGCCGCGTGGACGGGATCGGCGTGGTGGGCGCCGACGGCCGGGTCTTCGGGAGCGGCGTGGTGGCGTGGTCCGCCACCTCGCGCGTCTTGGCGGGCGGCACCGGGCTGGTGGGCGGCGGCGGCACCTGCTTGAGGATCTCGCGCGTCGAGTTCTTCCGCGCCAGGCCGCGGAGCTGCACCTGCATCGGGTCATCATGACCGAGCGTGAGGCCGCCGAGCGCACTCACCGCCTCTTCCATGGAGCCGTAGCGCTGGTCGGGGCTCTTGGCCAGCATCCGCTCCACGGCGGTGGCCAGCTCGGGCGGGCAGTCGGGGCGCACCTCGCGCAACGGCGGCGGCGTCTCGTGGAAGTGCGCGTACATGATCGCCATGGCGCTGTCCGCCGAGAACGGCTGGCGGCCGGCGATCATCTCGTAGGCCATGATGCCAAGGCTGTACTGGTCGCTCTTCCCCGTGATGTCCTTGGCCGCGCACTGCTCCGGGCTCATGTAGCTCGGCGTGCCCACCGCGATGCCCGTCATGGTGAGCCCGCGGTTCTCCGCCACCTTGGCGATGCCGAAGTCGGTGACCACCGACCAGCCCTCTTCGTCGATCATCACGTTGGCCGGCTTCACGTCGCGGTGCACGATGCCGTGGCGGTGCGCGTAGCCCAGCGCGCTCCCCACCTGCTGCAGCACGGCGCGCACCATGGGGACGGGCATGGGCCCGGTGTCCCGCATGATGTCCTCGAGCGACCGCCCCGCGATGAACTTCATCACGAAGAAGAGCGTCTTCCCCGCGCTCTTCACCGTGTAGATCGGGATGATGTTGGGATGGGAGAGGTTGGCGGCGGTGCGCGCCTCGCGCTTGAAGCGCTCGCTCATCCCCTCGCCCATGAGGAGGAGCGCCGGCGCCATCACCTTGATGGCCACCTTGCGATCGAGCGCGATGTCGTGGGCCAGGTACACCGTGGCCATGCCGCCCCGGCCCAGTTCCTTCAGGACCTCATAGTCCCCAAGCGTGGCCTGCCGCAGCGACTCGAGCAGCAGGTCGTCCGCGCTCGGCTCCGGCGCCGGCATCATCGCGGTGGCCACCGCGCCCTGGATGCCGGCCCCGTCGTTGCCGCACTTCATGCAGAAGCGCGCGCCCGGCG
>JBGAOL010000299.1:0-5309 GCA_044221825.1 Gemmatimonadales bacterium | reverse complement strand
GAAATGGAGGCCGCGGTGCGCGCGGCGCTGCCCGCGTCCGACGTGCTGCTCATGGCCGCCGCCCCCTCCGACTACCGCCCGGAGGAGCCCCTCCTCGAGAAGCGGCCCCGGCAGCAGGGGCGCCTGGCGGTGGACTTCGGGCCCACCGAGGACATCCTGCTGGCCACCGAGGGCGCACGAAAGGCTGGCAGCATCATCGTGGGCTTTGCGCTCGAGACCGGCGACGCCATGCGGAAGGGTCGCGCGAAGCTCGAGCGGAAACACCTCGATTTCATCGTGGTGAACGACGCGCTCGAGCCGGGCGCCGGGTTCGAGGTGGACACCAACCGGGTCGTGATCGTGAGCCAGGAGGGCCGGGAGGTGCCGGTGCCCATGGCCTCGAAGCGCGTGGTGGCCGAGGCCATCCTCGACGCCGTGGAGGCGCGGCTTGGACGATAGCGTCAGGCGGTACCTGCGCCAGCAGATGGAGCTCGGTGGGCGGGAGGTGATCCTCCCCGGCACCGGCGTCCGCCGTGCGGCCGCGCCCTCGCGTGAGGCGCCCGCGGCTGCGGAGCGTCTCCCCGCCGAGACGGTGACGCCCGGGGCCATCCCCGCACCGGTCGTCAACGCGGCGCCGCCGGTGCCGGCCGTGCCGGTCGCAGAGTCCCCCGTGGCTGAGAGCGAGCCGATGCCGAAGAAGTCGAGTGCCCCGCGCCCCTCGGGCAGCAGTGAGGGTGCCAAGTGGCGCAAGGATGCCCCGCCGATCCCGGGCCCCGGGCTCACGGTGCATCCGCCGGCCGTGGGCCTTGCGGACGACGGCATCAGCAACCTGCCGACGCTCGAGGCCCTCGCCAACGTGGTGCGCACCTGCACCCGCTGCCGGCTCGCGGAGACCCGCACCCACGCCGTGCCCGGCGAGGGAAACCCCGAGGCCGACTTCATGTGCGTCGGCGAGGGGCCCGGCGCCACCGAGGACGAGACCGGCCGCCCGTTCGTGGGCGCGGCCGGCCAGTTGCTCGACCAGATCCTCGGCGCCATCGACCTGCCGCGCGAGACGGTTTTCATCGCCAACATCGTGAAGTGCCGGCCACCGCAGAACCGGAAGCCGCTCCCCGATGAGGCGGCCGCCTGCCTGCCGTACCTGCATCGCCAGATTGCCCTGGTGAAGCCCAAGGTGCTGCTGGCCCTGGGCGGCACCGCGGCCGAGCACCTGCTGGGCGTCAAGAAGAGCCTGGGCGACCTCCGCAACCAGGTGCACCGCTACGGGGAGATCCCGCTGGTGGTCACCTACCATCCGGCGGCGCTGCTCCGCAATCCCAACTGGAAGAAGCCCACCTGGGACGACGTCCGCATCGCGCGGCAGCTGCTGGACGGCTAGCGGCGGTTCCCCACAGCTGTGGAAAACGCGGGTGGAAAGACTGTGGGTCCTCGTGGAGAGGACCCACGTTGCTGTGGGGAACCGGGGCCGCCGTCACACCCGTTGTGGAAGATTGGATGAAGCGCCCCGGGGCCCCGCGTCAAGTGATTGCGGGGCCCCGGGCGGGTACATACAGTTGTGCTCGCTCACGCCGTCCGTCGTTCCCCGTGCCACCGGCGTCACCCATGACAGCGTTCCCTCCCGAGTACGGCGGTTCCCCCGGCGGCGGTGTCGCCGAGCAGCAGGTGCGCGGCGCCCCGTGGAGCAACGAGGCCGAGCAGGCGGTGCTCGGTGCCATGCTCCTCGACAACGACGCGGCGCTCCGCGCGGTGGAGCTCGTCGATGATGCGCTCTTCTATCGTGAGGCGCACCGGCGGGTGTTCCGCGCCATGCGGCGGCTCATCGAGCGCCGGGTCAACATCGACCACATCACCCTGCGCGACGAACTCGAGCGGAAGGGCGAGCTCGACAGCGTCGGCGGCGAGGGGTACCTGGCAGAGCTGGTGGACGCGGCCGTCACCACCGCCAACCTCGAGGCGCACGCGGCCATCGTGCGCGAGAAGGCGGTGCTGCGGCAGCTGATCGAGGCGTCCACCGCCATCGTATCGCAGGCGTACAGCGGGGCGCAGCCGGCCAACGAGCTGCTGGACGAGGCCGAGTCGAAGATCTTCCAGATCTCCCAGTACCGGAAAGCCGAGGGCTTCAGCCGGATCAAGGAGATGCTGTGGCCCACGATGGAGCGCATTGAAAAGCTCCACCAGCAGGGCAAACAGGTTACCGGAGTTCCGAGCGGGTTCAGAGATTTGGATGAGATGACGACGGGCTTCCAGCCGTCCGACCTCATCATCGTGGCGGCCCGCCCGTCCATGGGCAAGACGGCGTTCTGCCTGAACCTCGCCGCGCACGCGGCGCACGAGCAGAAGGGCGTGGCGGTCTTCTCGCTGGAAATGAGCAAGGAGTCGCTGGTCCAGCGCCTGCTCTGTGCGGAGGCGCGGGTGGACAGCCAGCGGGTGCGGCGGGGCACGCTGTCGGACGCGGACTTCGCCATGATGGCGCGGGCGGCGGGGTCGCTGCTCAGCTGCCCCATCTGGATCGACGACACGCCGGCGCTCACGCTGCTCGAGATGCGGAGCAAGGCCCGGCGGCTCCGGATGGAGAACGAGGTGGGGCTGATCATCGTGGACTACCTGCAGCTGATGCGGAGCCCGGCCTACGCCGAGAACCGGGTGCAGGAGATCAGCGACATCTCCCGCTCGCTCAAGGCGCTCGCCCGGGAGCTCGAGGTGCCGGTCATCGCGCTGTCGCAGCTCTCGCGCGCCAGCGAGCAGCGGGGCGGGGAGCGGAAGCCCATCCTCTCCGACCTGCGCGACTCGGGCGCCATCGAGCAGGACGCGGACATCGTGCTGTTCATCCACCGGCCGGAGATGTACGAGCAGATGGACAAGGAAGGGAACAGCAACGAGGGCAAGGCGGAGCTCATCGTGGCCAAGCATCGCAACGGGCCCACGGGCACCATCGAGCTCTACTTCCACAAGCAGTTCACCCGGTTTGCGAGCCTCTCCGACCGGGAAGAGTCGGAATACGGAGGCTAGCGCATCCCACCCCGATGGCCAAGGCCAAGAGCGTCTACCGCTGCACCGAATGCGGCCACGACCACCCCAAGTGGGCGGGCCGCTGCGAGGCCTGCGGTGCCTGGAACAGCGTGGCGGAGGAGCCGATCACGCTGGCGGCCCCGACGGGAAAGGGCGCCCGGCGCGCGCCCGGCGCCGCGGCCGCCGGCGCACCGCCGCAGCGCCTGCGGGACATCGCCGAATCCCGGCTGGTGCGCTGGACCACCGGCATCGCGGAGCTCGACTTCGTGCTGGGCTCGGGGATCGTTCCCGGTTCCATGACGCTGGTGGGCGGCGAGCCGGGCATCGGCAAGTCCACGCTGCTCCTGCAGGCCGCCGCCCGGCTCGAGGCCGGCGGCCGCACCGTGCTCTACGCCAGCGGGGAGGAGAGCCCCGAGCAGGTGCGGCTCCGCGCCGGCCGCCTGCTCGAGGATGCCGGCCCGGTGCACGTCCTCGGGGAGACCCGGCTCGAGGCCGTGCTCGACGCCACCCAGTCGCTCGGCGCCGACATCCTGATCCTCGACTCCATCCAGACCGTCTACACCGACGCGCTCGAGGGCGCGCCGGGCAACGTGGGCCAGGTGCGGGAGTGCAGCGCCCGGCTCATGCGCTTCGCCAAGGAATCGGGGGCGGCGGTCATCGTGGTGGGGCACGTCACCAAGGGTGGCGGCATCGCCGGGCCCAAGACCCTCGAGCACATCGTGGACACCGTCCTCTATTTCGAGGGCGAGGCCACGCTGGATCACCGCCTGCTCCGCGCCACCAAGAACCGGTTTGGCTCCGTGGACGAGATCGGTGTCTTCTCCATGACCGGCCACGGCCTCGAGGCGGTTCCCAACCCGTCGGCGCTCTTCCTCGCGGCGCGCGCCGCCGGGAGCACGGGGAGCGCGGTCACGGCGCTCATGGAAGGCACCCGACCGGTGCTGGTGGAGGTGCAGGCGCTCGCGGCCAAGAGCGGCTTCGGGACGCCGCAGCGCGTGGCCACGGGCCTGGACCAGAAGCGGCTCGCGGTGCTGCTCGCCGTGCTCGAGCGCCGTGCCGGCATCTCCTTTGCCGACCTGGACGTCTTCGTGCAGGTCACCGCCGGTGTCCGCCTGACGGAGCCCGCCGCGGACCTCGCGGTGGCCGCCGCCCTGGTCTCGAGCGTCCTCAACCGTCCCGCCCCGCCCGATGCGCTCTTCCTCGGCGAACTCGGCCTGGGGGGCGAGATCCGCCCCATGGGCGGCATCGAGCGCCGCCTCGTGGAGGCCGGCCGGCTTGGGTTCCGGCGTGTCTTCGCGAGCGCCCGCACGGCGGGGCAGGTGCCCGGCCTCACGCTGGTGGGCCTCGAACAGCTCGACCAGCTGGTAGGTGCGCTTGCCGCGTGACGTCGGGGTGGTCATCGTGGCCGCGGGGCA
Source organism: Gemmatimonadales bacterium (assembly GCA_044221825.1). Taxonomy (GTDB): domain Bacteria; phylum Gemmatimonadota; class Gemmatimonadetes; order Gemmatimonadales; family GWC2-71-9; genus JADJOM01. Next base: position 906 of record JBGAOL010000299.1, on the reverse strand, counting down.
GGGGCGGCGGCTCGGCGGGGGCGTGCCCAAGCAGTACCGCGAGATCGCGGGGGTGCCCATGCTGCTGCGCTCGCTGCGGCCGTTCGTGGGGCATCCCGAGGTGGCCCACACGGTGGTGGCGCTCCCAGCCGAGGACGCGGCGCAACCGCCGTCCTGGCTCGGTGAGGTGTTGGGAGGGAGTCTCTCCCTGGTGGCGGGTGGCGCCGAGCGGAGCGATTCGGTGGCCCAGGCCCTGGCGGCGCTGCCCGGAAGCTGCACCGTGGTGCTGGTCCATGATGCGGCGCGGCCGCTCGTCGACCGCGCCGTGATCGATGGCGTCATCGCCGCGGCTCGCGCTGGGGAAGGGGCGGTCCCCGCCATCCCTGTTGGCGACACGCTCAAGGAAGCCACCCGCGTCCCTTCCCCCGGCCGGGACGACGAGGTGCACGTGCAGCGGACTGTTCCCCGCGAGCGCCTCTACCGGGCCCAGACCCCGCAGGGGTTCCCGCGCGCCATCCTCGAGGAGGCCCACGCGCAGGCCCGCCATGCCGGGGAACCGGCCACCGACGACGCGGCCATGGTGGAGCGGCTGGGGGTCCCCGTCCGCCTGGTGCCGGGCTCCGCCCGCAACTTCAAGGTCACCACCGAGGACGACCTCCACCTGGCCGACCTGCTGCTCCGCGACACGCGCTGACGGACCTTCCGTCAGGGCTCGCGGCAGCGCCCGAGCCGGGATACCATTCCCGTCCATGCGCATCCTACTTGTTTGCACCGGGAACACCTGCCGGAGCCCCATCGCCGAGGCGCTCCTTCGCCAGAAGCTGGTGGAGCGGGGCGTGGACGGAGTCACCGTCTCGTCCGCGGGCACCGGGGCGTGGGATGGGGCGCCGGCGAGCGAGGGCGCCTACCTGGTGGCGCTCGAGCACG
>JBGAOL010000298.1:0-5316 GCA_044221825.1 Gemmatimonadales bacterium | reverse complement strand
ATCGTCGAGATCCGCGCCTGGGCGCGGGAGGTCGGCAGCCGCACCAAGATCGCCGTCATCAGCCGGGACGACGCCATCGACCCGGTGGGCGCGTGCGTGGGCCTCAAGGGCTCCCGCGTGCAGGCCGTGGTCAACGAGCTCGGCGGCGAGCGCATCGACATCGTGCCCTGGTCGCCGGATCCCGAGCGCTTCGCGCGGCTCGCGCTGGCGCCGGCCCGCGTGGCCAAGGTGTTCAGCGACCCGGTGAGCAAGACCATCCAGGCCGTGGTGGACGAGGACCAGCTGTCGCTCGCCATCGGCCGGAACGGGCAGAACGTCCGCCTGGCCAGCGAGCTCACCGGCTGGAAGATCGACCTCTACTCGAGCCGCGAGTGGCTCGAGCGCGGCGGCGAGGGCCCGCTGTTCGCCCCGCTCCCGCCCGAGGACGATGCCGTGGCGGCCATCCCGATCGCGGATCTCCAGGGCCTTTCGCCGGAGCTGCTGGCGCTGCTCCACGGCGCCGGGTACCAGACGCTGGGCCAGCTGCTCGACCTCGATCGCGAGGACATCGAGAAGGTGGAGGGCATGACGCCGGAGCGCACCGACCAGTTGCTCACGTTCCTGGCCGAGCTCACGACGGAAGACGCCAGCGAGGACGGCCACGCCGCCGGCTGACGAGGCACTCCTCCGCCTCCTCGGCCTCGGGTACCGGGCGGGATCGGCGGTGGTCGGCGTGGATGCGGTGCGGGCCGGGCTGCAGCAGGGCCGGTTTGCGTGTGTGGTGCTGGCGGGGGATGCGAGTCCCCGCGCCAACGAGAAAGTGGTGAGGCTGGCGGTCGCGAAGGGGATTCCCCTCTACGCGGGACCGCCGGCAGAGACGATCGGCGCGCGGCTGGGCAAGCCCGCGGTCATGGTCGTCGGCGTGCAGGACCGGGCGCTCGCCCAGGGGATCGCGAAGGCGGCCCCGGCGGGAGCCCCCAGGGAGGCGTGAGTGGTCAAGACTCGAGTTCACGATCTGGCAGCCGAGTTCGGGGTGTCCGCCGAGCAGCTCATGGGCATGCTCAAGGACATGAACATCTTCGTGCGCACGCACATGAGCGCGCTCGAGGATTCGCAGGTGTCCGCCATCCGTGTGCGCTGGGAGCGCGAGAAGCGGAAGGCGGCACAGGCCACCGAGGAACCCGCACCCAAGAAGGGCCGCAAGAAGGCCGCCAAGCCCGCCGTCGAGGCGGAGCCCGCCGCCGAGGGCCCCAAGCCGGCCAAGCGCCGCCGCACCGCCGCCGAGGTGGCGCAGGTCGAGGCGCAGGCCGAGGCCGAGCGCGTCGCGGAGGCGCTGCGGGTCGAGGCGCTGGAGCTGACGCGCCCCGTCGAGAAGCGTGACGAGCCGGTGCTGCCCTCGTCCATCGAGGAGCGCGCCCGCGCGCTCTTCAAGGACCTGCCGCCGCTGCCCGCCGAGGAGGAGACCGAGGCCGAGGCCCCCCGCGCCGCCACGCCGTTCGTTCCGGCGCCGCCCCCGCGTCCCGCCATCGCCCCGTTGTTCAAGCCCGAGGCCCCCACGGCACCGCCGTCGGCCCCAAGCGTGCCGGCCGCGGCCAGTGGGGCGCCCTCGGCGCCCAGCGCGCCGTCGGGCCCGCCGCCCCGGATTCCCACCCGCATCCCGCGGCCGGTGGTGCCGCCGGGCGGGGAGGTGCAGCGCTTCAACCGGCCCAAGCCGGTCTTCAGCTCGAGCGGCGGCCCGGCTGGGGCCCGCCAGGGCGGTGGTCCCTCGCGGCCGGGCGGTCCGGGCCGTCCGGGTGGGCCTCCGGGACGCCCCGGGGCGCCGGGCGCCCCGGGTGCCAGTGGCGCGGCGCCCGCCCGCACCTTCGGTCCCGATGCGGAGAAGGGCGGCGGCCGCAAGAAGAAGAAGGCCCGCAAGAACACCGTGGACCAGGATGCGGTGCTGGCCAACATCGAGAAGACCCTGGCCGGCATGCGCGGCACCGCCAAGCGCGGCATCCGGCGCGACTCGTCGGGCTACCAGGAGGCGCTCGAGCGGCAGCGCGAGGAGCGGGAGCGGGAGAAGACCCGCGTCCGCGTCAACGAGTTCATCTCGGTGGCGGAGCTCGCGGACCTCATGAAGGTGCCGGCCACCCAGATCGTCCAGCTCGCCTTCAAGGAGCTGGGCCTGATGGTGACGGTCAACCAGCGCCTCGACTTCGACCAGATCGAGCTCATCGCCTCGGAGTTCGGCTTCCAGGCGGTGAAGGAAGAGGAGTACGCCGCCCCGACGGAGACCGAGGCCGAGGCCGAGGCCACCGAGGAGGGCGCGGTCGCGCGGCCGCCGGTGGTCACCATCATGGGCCACGTCGACCACGGCAAGACCTCGCTCCTCGACTACGTCCGCAAGGCCAACGTCGTGGCCGGTGAGGCGGGCGGCATCACCCAGCACATCGGCGCGTACCACGTCACGCTGCCGAGCGGCAAGAAGATCACCTTCCTCGACACGCCGGGCCACCAGGCCTTCACGGCCATGCGTGCGCGCGGCGCCCAGGTCACGGACATCGTGGTCCTCGTGGTGTCGGCGGAGGACGCCGTCATGCCGCAGACGGTCGAGGCCATCAGCCACGCCAAGAACGCCGGCGTGCCGATGGTGGTGGCCATCAACAAGATCGACCTCCCGGCCGCCAACGTGCAGAAGGTCAAGCAGGACCTCCTGACCCACAACGTGGTCCTCGAGGACTTCGGCGGCCAGGTGCTCGCCACGCCCATCTCGGCCAAGAAGGGCACCGGGGTGGACCAGCTGCTCGAGCAGGTGCTGCTGCAGGCCGAGATCCTCGACCTCAAGGCCAATCCGGACCGCCCCGCGAGCGGCACCGTGGTGGAAGCCACCCTGGACCCGGGCAAGGGCCCGGTGGCCACCATCCTGGTGCAGAAGGGCACGCTGCGCGTCGGGGACAACTTCATCTGCGGCAAGTTCAGCGGCCGCGTGCGCGCGCTGTTCGACGAGCGCGGCAAGAACGTCAAGGAAGCCGGCCCCTCCATCCCGGTGCAGATCCTGGGCTTCGAGGGCGTGCCGACGCCGGGCGACAACTTCCTCGTCACCACCGACGCGGTGGAGGCGCGCGAGATCGCCCAGAAGCGGCAGCGGCTGGAGCGGGAGGCGCAGAACCGGCGCACCGCGCGCGGCGGCTCGCTCGAGGACATCTCGCGCGCGCTGGCGCAGGGCCAGATGGGCGCCCTCCGCCTCATCATCAAGGCCGACCAGGGCGGCCCGGCGGAAGCGCTCGCCGACGCGCTGGGGCAGCTCAGCACCGGCGAGGTGCGCGTGGACATCGTCCACCGCGGCGTCGGCACCATCAACGAGAGCGACGTGCTGCTCGCCAAGGCGTCGGGGGCCATCATCATCGGCTTCCACGTGCGGCCCGACTCGGGCGCGCGCCAGGCGGCGGAGCGCGAGCAGGTGGACGTCCGCACCTACCGCATCATCTACGAGGCCGTGGACGACGTCCGCAACGCGCTCGAGGGGCTCCTCAAGCCCGAGAGCAAGGAGACCGTCCTCGGCGACGCGGTGGTGCTGCAGCTCTTCAAGGTCAGCAAGGTTGGCACCATCGCCGGCTGCCAGGTCAAGAACGGCACCGTCTCCCGCGCGGCCAAGGCCCGCGTGGTCCGCGACGGCACGGTGGTCTACACCGGTGTCATGTCGAGCCTCAAGCGGTTCAAGGACGACGCCAAGGAAGTCAAGGAAGGCCTCGAGTGCGGCATCGGCATCGAGAACTACAACGACCTCAAGGTCGGCGATGTCATCGAGTCCTTCCGGGTCGAGGAAGTGAAGCGGACGCTGGGTGGGTCGGCGTCGGGGGCCGCGTAAGGCGAGCGAGCGCGCCTCGTAGGCGCGGCCTATAGGCCGCGCATACAAAAGAGGATGGGATGATTATCCTGGCCCAGGTCTGGGACCTCCACCTCGAGGGCTGCCAGAGCCTCAAGGACAAGCGGGCCATCCTGCAGTCGCTCAAGGCCCGCCTCACCGAGAAGCTCAACCTCGCGGTGAGTGAGACGGGGCAGCAGGACAAGTGGCAGCGCGCCGAGCTCGCCGTGGCCACCGTGGCCAGCGACCGGCGCGTGGCGGAGGAAACCCTCCGGGCGGCCGACCGGATCGTGGAAGCAACCGGGGGCGTCCGGATCATGGATACGGCGGTGGTGGTACGATGAGAGCCCCGAGGCGGCGGCCCGACCAGGTGGGGGAAACGATCCGGCAGGTGATCGCCGACCTCCTGCTCACGGAACTCCGGGACCCGCGGATCGGCTTCGCCACGGTGACGGGCGTGCTGGTGACGCCGGATCTCTCGGTGGCCACGGTGCGCGTGAGCGTCATGGGCACCGAGGAGGAGCGGGCCCAGGCACTCGAGGGGCTCAGCAGCGCGGCGGGGTTCCTCCGCGGGCGGGTGGCGCGGGCGCTCACGGCGCGGATAGTCCCCGAGCTCCGCTTCGAGCTGGACCGGGGCCTGGAGCACGCGGCCCGGATCAACCAGATCCTGAGCGAGCTCCGCCCGCCCGAGCCGGAGGCGGCCGCCGGCGACGAGGCCACCGAGGGCAACCCCGGGGAGCCCGCGTCCTGACCGGCGCGCTCCTCCTCGACAAGCCGGCTGGCCTGACCAGCCACGATGTGGTGGCCCGGGTCCGGAAGGCGCTCAAGACCCGCGCCGTGGGCCATACCGGGACGCTCGATCCCTTTGCCACCGGGCTGCTGGTGGTGCTGGTGGGGCGGGCCACCCGGCTGGCGCGGTTCGTCGAGCAGCAGGCCAAGACCTACCTGGCCACGGCGCGGCTCGGCGTGGTCACCGCCACGGACGACGCCACGGGCGAGGTGGTGGGCTCCATGGACCCGGAGCTGCCGGCCCCGGCGGATGCGGAGATCGGGGCGGTGATGGCGCGGTTCCTGGGCCGGCAGCGACAGCGCCCGCCGGCCTACTCCGCCAAGCACGTTGACGGCGAGCGCAGCTACCGGAAGGCGCGCCGTGGCGAGACCGTGACGCTGCCGGAGGTCGAGATCACGGTGTCGTCGCTCAGTGTAGTGCGCTACCAGTGGCCCGAGCTGGTGTTCCGGGCCACGGTGAGTCCCGGGGCGTACCTCCGGGCGCTGGCGCGGGACCTCGGAGAGCGGCTGGAGACCGGCGCCCACCTGACGGCCCTCCGGCGCGAGGCGATCGGCGGCCTCCGGGTGGAGCAGGCGGTGCCGCTCGCGGAGCTGGGCCCGGCCACCCCGGAGCTCCCGCCGCTCGCGGTCCTCGGGCACCTGGCGCAGGAGGCGGTCTCGGAGGCGGAGGCGCGGGCACTGGGGTACGGGCAGGGCATCGCCGG
>JBGAOL010000297.1:0-4618 GCA_044221825.1 Gemmatimonadales bacterium | reverse complement strand
ATGACGATCGGCGTCACGCGGGGCCTCGGGTGGGGGGTGGGGCTGGCTCGGGAAATGGACGCAAACCACAGCCCCGACGCAAGCTCCCCGCACCGTAGGGGGTCGCGCTCAGGCGGCGGGGATGTCGGTGAGGGAGAAGTAGACGGCCTTCCCATGCTCCCGCGCCAGCGCCACCATCTCATCCGCCCCCGCACTCGGCCCCCCGATCCGCAGGCATGCGTCGCACTTGGCCACGAGGCGGCGGGAGATGGGGTGGAAGATCTCGGTGAAGACCGGGTCCCCGATCCCCGTGGAGCCGCCGTGCTCGATGAGCGGCAGCGCGTACCACTCGCCCATCACCGGCAGGTGGCCGGCGCGGAAAAGCTGGAGCGACGTCTCGGTCATGGCGTCCACGTTCTTCTGGATGAGCGCCGGGTCGTCGTTGGTGCCGGAGCGGTAGGGGCCGGCGACGAGGATGTGCAGGGGAGGCATGAGCTGGGTTCAGGGTGAGGCAGGCGTGGTGGCAGGCGGCGGATCCACCTGCTGCCAGGGTTCGACCTGCGCGGCGTCGCCAAGGAGGCCGATGGCCACCAGGACGCCCGCCACGCCGAGCGAGGCCGGCACGGCGTAGCCATCGGTGACAGGGTCCTGCCGCATGGCGGCGAACACGATGCCGCCCACGACCAGGCCGAGCAGGAGACCGGTGCGGGCGGTGTTGTGGCTGCGGCGGGCGCGGGTCCAGACGGTGTCGGCCTGGGTGCGGGCGAGGGCGTGGAGTTAGCCGTCCCGGCGCAGCCGGATCGAATCGGCGTCCACCGAGGCGAGGATGCCCTCCACGCGCCGACCGCCCTGGCTCACGCGTACCGTGCTTCCGGGCGCCAGGGCCTCGACCGTGGGCGGACCCGCAACGGGCGTGGGCCCGGCAGGCGGGGTCGCGCAGGCGGCCGTGCCGAGCAGAGTGAGGGCGGCGTGCCACCAGCGGGGGTGCGCATCAGGCATCAGTTCCTCGAGCAGCGGGAAGCTGGAGGAGTTCCGCGCCCAGCGGCCAGCGGCCCAGGTTGCTCGCGGAGTTGATGTGGCCCAGGGCGCCGGCGTTGACGAGCCGGCTGCCCCACGCGCGCGCAAACGCCTCGGCGCGCGGGAGGGTCACGTACTCGTCGTCGCTGCTGGCCACCACGATGGTCGGGAAGGGGATCCGCCCCAATGGCATCGGCGCGAACCCCGTCGGTCCCGACGGATACGACGGCGCTTCGGTGTCACTCGGCGCCACCAGGAGGGCGCCCTTCACGGGGCGGCCCGGCAGTCCGCTCCATGCTGCAACGAGCGCGCACGAGGAGCTGTGTCCCACCAGCACCACCTGCCGCCCGTGCGCCGTCACCGCCTCATCCAGCCGCGCCACCCAGTCGGTGAGGCGCGGCGTGGCCCAGTCGTCCTGGATCACGCGCACGAAGTCGGCCTCGGAGTGCTCCCAGTGGGTCTGCCAATGCGCAGGGCCCGAGTCGTAGAGGCCGGGGAGGAGGAGGGCGCGGGTGGGCATGGGGATGGAAGAAGGATGGCGGGGGCCAATGTGAGGGTGCAAGAGCGTTCCATCCATGCAACACGCGGGATCGTTGGGGGGCGGTCATGGGTGCGGGGGAGGCTTGAGGCGCAACTCGACGTCGTCCGGCACCAGCAATCCATCGGCAATCCGCGCGATCTCCTCGGCCTCCTTCCACGCCCGCTCCAGGCGCCAGAGTTCGCCTCGGAGGCTGCGTTCCTCGAAGGACTCGTGCAGCAGCATCTCGAGGGCAAGGCGGGTATCGGGGTTGAAGTCGTTCAATTGGCGGCACTCGCCGGTCAAGGCAGAATATCGTGGGTGGTCGGCCATGTCGGCGATCTGGTCCTCGAGGTCCGGCATCGACTCGAGGCGGTCCACCGCGTCGCGAACGTCAGCGGCGCTGCCGCCCGCGCGGTTGATGCGGGGCATCAGGTGCCTGAGCGCGGAGAAGGCGTGCTCGCCGGTCAGGTACATCGCCGGATCCGGGTCGAGTGGCGAGAAGCGCTCCGGGATGCGGACGCACCAGCCACCGGCTTCACCACGAAGGAGCGCGACCTCGTCGAGGGCACCCTGGTTGAGTCGACGCACCCGGCCGTCCGGAGTGGGCAGCACCGCGACGGAGTGCCGCCAACGCCAGAAGTTGCGCGCGTGCAGCCCGACCTGCCAAAGCGCTGCGGTGCCCACGCCCGCGATCGTGACCGCGCTGACCGCACCTGCCACGGCCCCGGCCGCCCCGAGCACCACCGCGCCGCTGATGAGCAGGTGCCGCCGCCGCCGCCGCCCGAACTGGTCCCCGTACCGCCACGCCGCCATCTCGGGCCGGAGCGGCTCCCCGATCCGCACCAGCTCCATGCCGGCCTCGAGCCGTGCCAGGCCGATGTTGGCGGTGGAGTAGCGGAGCCGCGTGCCACGGAAGCGCCGCTCGCAGTCCTCGAGCGCCTCCCAGCGGTCCTCGAACGGCGTCAGGTTCCACCGCTCGCAGGCGCGGCACACCACCCAGAGGCGGCCCTTCGCCGGGTCGAAGGCGAGGCGCTGCCCGATGGGGCAGTGCTCGATCAGGGGGTTCTGGCCGAGGTTGGCGTGGCAGTAGAGGCAGGTCTGGAACATGGGCCTGTGGCAGGTCGCTCGTTCGCGTCAGCGGGCAATTGTCGCGGCGGGGGCGGGCGGCGGGCGGGTCGGCCGGCCCCTACGATTCGTCGACGATCATGGCGATCAGCCCGTCCCGGAACCCGAACCGGCTCCGCCCTGAGAGCTTGAGCGTGTCGCCGGCCTTCATGCCGGGGCCGAGGTCCTGCTTGAGCACCGCCTCGTAGTCCACCTCGATCCGCGCCTCGGTGCCGTCGCGCTCGAAGCGGCGGAGGGTCTGGCGCCGTGAGGAGAAGTACGCGGCGCTCCGCTCGGCCAGGGCGCGGAATGCGTCGAGGCCGTCGGCGCTGGCGGTGAGCTGGCCGTCGGTGAGGTTCCGGAAGGTGACTTCCGGGTGCAGCGTGGCCAGCAGGCCCGGGATGTCGAAGGCGTTGTAGGCCGTGATGTAGCGCGCGATGAGTGCGCGGTCGTCGTCAGCGCCTGCCATGGGCCCTCAGCGGATGGAGACCGACAGCGCGATCAGCGCCTGCGCCGCCACGTACGTGACCATCACCTGCGCCTGCGCCAGCGACCACTTGCCGCGGAAGCGGTTGAGCGCCAGCAGGCTGTCCGACGTCATGAAGAGGAGGGCGCCAGCCGCCGCGAATGTCGCTCCCTCGCTCGGCCGCGCCAGCGCGCGGGCACCGGCCTGCCACACCATCAGCAGGATTACCGCGCTGTACACCACCACCGGGCCCTTCATGCGGCCGAGGCCGGGCCAGAGCAGCAGGACCAGTCCCACGGCCGCGGCGCCAAGCGGGAGCAGGAGCCACGGACTCTGGCCGAACGGCACGCCGGCAGTGAACGCCATGAGGTACGCCAGGTGCGCCACCAGGAAGCAGAGCAGGCCGGCCAGGAACTGGTCGCCCGGGAGCATCAGGAAGATGTCGCCGGCGAGCGAGGCGAGGAGGCCGCCGGCGATCCCCGCCGTGTAGCGCCCGTCGGCGAGCCGGGGCGGCACCACCGCCGCAAGGAAGAGCAGCACCGTGGTGAGCGGCTTGCACAGGTACACCTGCCACCTGGGGCCGCCGTACTCGGCCCGGAGGTGCGCCGCGAGCGACACGCCGGCCAGGGCCAGGAACGGTGTCGCCGTCACGACTCAGCCTTGGCCGGCAGCATCGCCATGAAGAGGGCCACGGCGGTCAGGCCAAGGAGGAGCGGGTAGATCACCAGCAGGTCGATGCGGATGTTGCACTCGCCGCCGCACAAGATGCGGTACTTCATGCCGAGCTCGTACAGCATGTAGACCACCCACACCGCCGCCACCCACAGCGCCAACCGCCGCCCGCGCAGCTTGCCCACCACGGCCAGCAGCACCGCCGGCACGAGGGCGAGCCAGGGGGCGATGATCAGGATGCCCATGGGCATGAGCCAGCTCATGCGAGGCGGGCTCCCGTCACGGTGCCGCCGGCGCCGCCACCGGCACCACCGCCACCGCCTCCACCTCGAGCAGGATCCCCGGCGTGAAGAGCGCCGCGACCTGCACCAGCGTGCTCGCGGGCGGGGCGGCGCGGTTGACGTAGTTGTCGCGCACCTCGCGCAGGGTCGGGAGCTGGGTGACGTCGAGGACGTAGTAGGTGAGCTTCACCACGTCCTTGAACGTGGCGCCCGAGGCGCGGAGGGCGCGGTCCAGGTTCTGGAACACCTGCTCGGCCTGGCCGCGGAAATTGCTGAGCGCCACGATCCGGCCCGACTGGTCCATCGCCACCTGGCCCGAGATGAACACGAGCTTGCTCCCCGGCGGCACCTCGGCCAGCTGCGACCAGCCCGGGCTCGGCGGCAGGGTGGGCGGGTTCTTGAAGGCGGGCGCCTGCGCCAGCGCGGGGGTGGCCGCGGCGAGGGTGAGGGTGCTGATGAGCAAGAGGGCCTGTCGCATGATTCCTCGCGTCACGTTGACCCGTAGCGGCGGAGCTACGCTCCGCCGACTCGATCCGACCATCGAAGACGATCCCCAGGACCGAGTCGGCGGAGCGTAGC
>JBGAOL010000296.1:0-5332 GCA_044221825.1 Gemmatimonadales bacterium | reverse complement strand
CAACATCCCCGACGGGACGGCGGAGCGGCTGGTGCACGAGCTGTTCGAGGGGAAGATCGTCTACGTCCCCTACGCGCGCCCCGGCTTCCCGCTGGCCAAGCTCGTGGCCGGCATGGCGGGCTCCATTCCCACCGATGCGATGGGCATGACGCTGGCGCACCACGGCCTCGTCATCTTCGGCCGCGACGTGGCCGAGGCGCACCAGCGGATGCTCGCGTGCGTGGCGAAGATCGAGGCGTACCTGGCCGCCTGCAAGCGCGGCAAGAACGTGCTCGGCCCGGCGAAGATCGCCGTACGCCCCGCCGCCGAGCGGAAGGCGCTAGCCGAGGTGGTGCTGCCCGCCGTGCGCGGCGCCCTGGGCGGCACCGACCGCACCATCCTCCACTTCGACGACGACGAGCAGCTGCTCACCACCCTCGGCCACGAGCGCGTGCCCGAGCTGGTGAAGCAGGGCATGGGCACCCCGGAGCACCTGCTCCGCGCGGGCCGGCTGCCGCTCTGGGTGGAGCTCGACCCGTCACTCCCCGCCGAGCAGGTGGTGGGCAGGGTGCGCGAGCAGGTGACGGCGCAGCGCGCCGAGTACGACGCGTATCACCGGAAGTACGCCGCCGCCGGCGAGGCCCCGCTCGACGACTGGGCCAAGGTGATCCTGGTCCCCGGCATCGGCGTCATCACCGCCTTCGGCGACAAGAAAAGCGCGCTCACCGCCAACCTCTGCTACCGCGCCACGCTCGAGGCCATCCTGAACGCCGAGGCGGTGGAGCGCTTCAGCTTCATCCCGGAGCCTGACGTCTTCGAGTTCGAGCACTGGCCGCTCGAGCGGCGAAAGGTGGAGGAGACCATCGCCAAGGAACGGGCGAGCAAGCTCCTGTTCCGTCATGTGGCGGTGGTGATCGGCGGCGGGAGCGGCATTGGCAAGGCCACGGCGCGGCGCTTCGCCGAGGAGGGCGCGCACGTGGTGGTGGCGGACCTGAGCGAGGAGGTGGCGCAGGCCACCGCCGCCGAGATCGGCGTGAAGTTCCCCGGCCGCGTCCTCGGCATGGCCGTGGACGTGCGGGACGACGCCAGCCTCGATGCGCTCTACAGCCGCACCGTGCTCAGCTTCGGCGGCCTCGACAGCCTGTTCTACACGGCCGGCGCGCCGCCCCGCTTTGCGCCCGTCACCGAGATCACCCGCGCCGACCTGCAGCGCCAGCTCGACGTGCATTACCTCGGCGCCGTGCAGGCCGTGGGCCGCGCCGCGCGCATCATGCAGCGGCAGGGCATCGGCGGGAGCATCGTGGCCTCGGTGTCCAAGGCGGCGGTGGTGCCCGGCAAGGACGCCGTGGCGTACGGCGGCAGCAAGGCCGCGCTGGCCCAGGCGCTCCGCGTGGCCGCCGTGGAACTCGGCCCCGACCAGATCCGCGTCAACTGGATCAACGCCGACCAGATCGAGACACCGCTGTTCCTCAAGTTCGTCGAGGAGCGCGCGGCGGGCCGCGGGCTCACGGTGGCGCAGCAGCTCGAGGTGTACAAGAAGCGCAACCTGATGGGCGCCGCGCTCATCTCGCCCGACGTGGTGGCGGACATGGCGGTGATGATGGCCAGCAGCAAGTTCCGCTACACCACCGGCAACGCGCTGATGGTGGATGGCGGGCTTCCCGAGGCCTTCCCCCGCTAGCCATGCCCGAGATCCTCTACGACTTCCCGATCCAGGCCCCGCCCGAGCGGGTGTTCGACGCGCTGGTGACCCCCGCCGGCCTCGATGCCTGGTGGACGCTCGAGTCCGACGGCATCGCGGGGATGGGCCAGCGGTACCGGTTCTTCTTTGGCGGGTCCTACGTCTGGGCGGGCATGGTGCGCCGCTACGAGCGGGCGCGGGTCGTGGAGTGGGAGCTGACGGAGGCCGACGCCGACTGGACGGGCACGCGCCTCAGCTTCGCCCTCGAGCCGGACGGGGCCGGCACCGTGGTGCACTTCCGGCACAGCGGCTGGGCGGAGGCCAACGAGCACTTCCGCATCACCGGCTACTGCTGGGCCATGTACCTCCGCCTGCTGCGCCGCTTCGTGGAGCACGGCGAGCGGGTGCCGTATGCGGAGCGGCTCAACGCCTGACGGAGTTCACCCGGATTCTCACCGCCCCGCCCCCCGCTTCCGCACCAGTTCCGCCGCCCAGTTCACCACCACCAGCGCCCGCCGCTCCCCGTCCGCCATCCGCACCATCACGAAGCGGGTGCCGTCGGGGTGGACGTCGTAGTTGGTGTGGTTGGCGTTGGGCACGTAGAGGCCGCTGAAGAGCGTGTCGGGGCGGCCAGCGCTGAAGCCGGCGCGGGTCTCCACCGGCACCCGGAGCAGCGCGTCGCCGCTGCGGTAGAAGAGTTCGCGCCCGTCCCGGGACCAGGCCGGCTCCGCCCCGCCTCCGCGCGACACCACCCACGTCGCTCCCGAGTCGGGAAACGTCCGCACGTACACCTCGGCGCGCCCCGTGGTGTTGGAGACGTAGGCCAGGAAGCGGCCGTCGGGTGAGAGCTTGGGGTTGTGCTCCGAGGCCGGCGTGCGGAGCAGTGGCGTGGCGCTCCCGTCCGCCAGCTTCACGAGCCAGAGGTCGCGGCCCGTCACCGAGTCGTTCTGGCGCACCACCAGCCAGCGGCCGTCCCGCGTCACCGCGCCCTCGTACTGGGCCAGCGGCGTGTCGTACAGCTCGGCCTCGGGGCCGCTGCCGTCCGCGTTCTTGATGTAGAGGCCGGTGTTGCCGATGGTCCCGCTGCCACCGCCCCGCACCCAGAAGATGCGGCGGCCGTCCGGCCACCACTCGGGGTAGTAGTTGAGCCGCCGCTCCAGGCTCAGCTGGAAGTTGGTGCCGCGCGCCAGGTCGTAGACCCAGATGGCAAAGGTGTTGCCGGTGCGCTCGCGCACGGTGAGGTGGCGACCGTCGGGGGAATAGCGCGGGCTGTCGAAGCCGCGGAGCTCGCGGTCCAGCCGCCGCTCGCGCCCCTGGCGGTCCACCTCCACGAGGCCGCGCTTGAGCGCATCGCGGCCCAGCAGGATGAACGTCCCGTCCCGCGAGATGGCGAAGTCGGTGATCTGGTCGCCGGGCCCGGCGCTGAGCACCTCCACGGGCTCGCCCTGCACGGTGCCGCGGCTGGCGTCGAAGGACAGCGCGTAGAGCGCGCTCCCGCGGCGGAAGATGATGTCGCCCGACGGGGACCACGCGGGGATCTGCCCCTCCACCACCGGCGTGAGGGTGCGCCGCTCCACGTCCAGCACGGCCACGCGCGACAGCCCGTCCTCCACCACCTGTACCAGCGCGTAACGCGACCCCGGCACCGGCGAGAGCGAGCTGATGCCGAGTTCCCCGCGCTGCACCAGGGTGTCGAGCCGCGCCCCGTCCCGGCTCCGGTGCAGGATGGCGTCCGACTCGTCATTGATGAACACCACCGAGCCGTCATCCAGCCAGCAGCCCGACCGCGACGGGACCGGCGCCAGCGGCGCCGCCGGCCCGCCGCCGAGCGGCACCTGCACCGTCTTGTTGCCGAGGCGGAAGCCGACGGTGGCGCCGTCGGGGGAGAAGAACGGCTCCTCCCCATCCTCGGTGCCCGCGATGGGATCGGACTCGAGCCGGTCAAATCGGCGATAGTAGAGCCGCCGCGCCGAGGACGGGCCCACCCCCACGTACACGAAGCCGCTCCCGTCCGGCGCCAGCGCCGCGCCCCGGCCCGGCGACTCGGCGAACTGCTCGTTGGCCGGGAAGAAGATCTCGAAGCGGTAGGTGCGCCCGGAGGGCGGCGCCGGCCGCAGCATGGCCCACGTGGCCAGGCCCACCAGCGCCAGGAAGAGTCCGCCAATGATGAACGCCGGCCCGCGGGAGCGGGCGCGGTCCCGCGGCGCGCCGGTGGCGGCCCGGGTGCGCCCCGGGCCCTGGCGCTCGCCGCTCAGCGCGAGCGCAAAGTCGGCCGCCGTCGCAAAGCGGTCGGCCGGCAGCTTGTTGAGCGCCACGAACACCGCCTCCTCCACGTACGGCGGCACCGTCTTCCGCTGGGCCGTCACGGAGCGCGGGTCCTCGGTCATCACCCGCGCCACGATGGCCTGCGCGGTGGGGCCGGTGAAGGGCGGCTCGCCCGTCAGCATCTCGTAGAGCACGCAGCCCAGGGCGTAGACGTCCGAGCGCGCGGTGATCTCGCGCTCGCCCATGGCCTGCTCGGGGCTCATGTAGTGCGGGGTGCCGAGGCTCATGCCGGTCTCGGTCATCCGTGACCCGCCGGTGCTGCTCGCCGCCAGCGCGATGCCGAAGTCGGCCACGAGGGCGCTGCCGTCGTGGAGCAGGATGTTCTCGGGCTTGATGTCGCGGTGGATCACGCCGTGGCGGTGGGCATAGTCCAGGGCGCCGGCCACCTGGCTCGCGATCCGCACCGCCTCGTCCACGGGCAGCTGCTTGTCGCGGTCCAGCCGGTGGCGGAGCGACTCCCCCTCGACGAACGGCATGACGTAGAAGACGGTGCTGTCCACCTGCCCCGAGTCGTGGAGCGGGAGGATGTGCGGGTGCTGCAGGTTGGCCGTGGTGCGGATCTCGGCGAGGAACCGCTCGGCGCCGAGGATGGCGGCGAGTTCGGGGCGGAGGACCTTGAGGGCGACCTTGCGCTGGTGCTTGAGGTCGTCCGCCAGGTACACGGTGGCCATGCCGCCCTCGCCGAGCTTGCGCTCCAGGCGGTAGCGGTCGGCGAGCGCGGCGGCCAGCGGGGCGGGGGCCTCGGGCATGCGGGATCAGGCGATTGGGGGAGCCGTCGTGCTGCATGCTGCCGGGGAGGCCCGCCGCAGGCAGCAGCGGGCGCCTCAAGTTGGCGGGCGGGACCCGCCGCCGCTAGGGCCGTGTGCGGCTGCGCCTAACCGCGTCCCGGGCGTGGCGCCGGCCGGTTGGCCAGGTCCCGCCGCACCGTGAGCCGCTTCCCCTTCACCGTCGTGGCCCGGAGCGCGGCCACCACCCGGTCCGTCACCTCCTCGGGCAGCTCCACCAGCGAGTACCGGTCGGTGATCTCGATGGCCCCGATCTCCCGCGCATCGAGGTCCGCCTCGTTGGCGATGGCGCCCACCAGGTCCCCCGCGCGCACGTTGGCCATGCGGCCCGCCCCGATCCAGATCCGCGCCATCGGCGGCCGCGCCCCGCGGCCGGGCCGCTCGCGCTTGCCGCTCTTCGCGCCCTCGCCGCGCTCGCGGTGCTTGCCCGGGGCCGGCACCGGCGGGCTCTCGATGTCCTTGAGCTCGGCCTCACCCGCCTCGGCCTGGTGCGCCAGCTTCACGGCCGCGGCGGCCACGTCCATCACGTCGAACTCCGCCGAGAGCGCCTCCACCACCACGC
>JBGAOL010000295.1:0-5375 GCA_044221825.1 Gemmatimonadales bacterium | reverse complement strand
ACCCCCTCCGCGCACCGCGCCGCCCGCTCCGCGCACGGCGCCGCCCCCTCCGCGCACAGCGCCGCCCACTCCGCGCACAGCGCCGCCCACTCCGCGCACCGCGCCGCCACTCCCGTGCACAGCGCGGCCCACTCCGCGCACAGCGCCGCCAGTCCCATGCACAGCCCGGCCAGGGCCGCCCCGGCCCCGCCACACCGTCCGCGCACCGCGAACCACGCCCGGTTTCGGGCCCCAACCCGAAGATTGTTGCATCGCCACCCTCACCGCCACGCCTCCGTCGGCCCCCGCCCCGCCCCCGGCGACGTTCACCGCGCGCTGACGTAAAGCCTGACTATACATGACTGCATAAACGCCGGCGCGCTTTTCCCTCGGGCACAAGATCCATGCCACGGAGGGACCCCCGGTTTATGCATGGCCTGAATAATGCATCCGTTAGGCAACGGCCCGGCCGACGACCGACTGAGCGGACCGGGCGCAGTTCCCAATCCATGTGGACGACGGGCGGTCGGGTCGCCGGTCCAGGGAGGTTCACCGTTCTGCCAGGAGGGCTGTATGTCCACCGAGGTCCGCCGTAAGCTGCAGCGAGCCGAGAACGTGCAGGCGTTCTCGCTTGCCAACCCCTCGCCCAACCCTG
Organism: Gemmatimonadales bacterium; assembly: GCA_044221825.1. Lineage (GTDB taxonomy): Bacteria > Gemmatimonadota > Gemmatimonadetes > Gemmatimonadales > GWC2-71-9 > JADJOM01. Next base: position 4,741 of record JBGAOL010000295.1, on the reverse strand, counting down.
CCTACATGGACGACGTGGCGCTGCTCGACACGTTGCTCGATGAGGCGGGCATGCAGGTGCAGTTCCGCGCCACCCATGGGAAGGGGACCACCACCGCCAAGAAGGTGGCCCGGACCACGCTCATCGAGGTCCACATGGTGCCGGTCGTCACGCTCGCCAGGAGCTGGGCCAGCATCGACCCGGTCATCGCCAAGGAGATCGGGGCCGTGGGCCATCGGGCGGCCGAGAAGGACCTGGCCACCCGGGCCACCGCCATCGTCGAGGTGGCCGCGAAGGCCGAGGCGCGGTTCATCGCCAGCGGGCTGCCGGCGGATTTCGTGGTGACGTTCCGGGAGGCCATCGCCAAGTATGAGGCGGCGGTCCTGGCCTCCAACCAGGCGCGCGCCGCCCGGGCGGGTGCCCGGGAGGAGCTGAAGGACATCGTGGGCAAGCTGGACGAGGTGGTGGGCCGCCTCAAGATCGCCGTAGCCTGGTCCGCTTCCGCACCAACCCCGAGGCCCTCGGCGCCTGGAAGAGCGCGCTCAAGCTGCTGGGGCCGGTGCGTCGTCCCGCCACCGCCACCACCAAGGCGGCCCGCGAGGCGAAGGCGGGAGCCAAGGCCGAGGCCAAGGCCGCCTCGGCCTAGGCCACCCGGCACCAATCGACGCCGCCCCCGAACCCAGCGAGGTTCGGGGGCGGCGTTGCCGTGCCGGGCGATGGCCCCTCCCCGCGTTCAGACCACCTGCGCCGACGCCAGGGCGCAGCTCGCCGCCCCCTGGTCCCGCTCCACCTGCAGCGTCGCGTGCTCGATCCCGAACCGCTCGTGCAGCTCGTGGCAGGCCGTGACGAGCAGCGCGTCGTCGTTCTCCAGCACCGGCTTCACCAGGTGCGCCGTCAGCGCCACGTGGGTGGTGCTCATGCCCCAGACGTGGAGGTCGTGCACGGCCACGACGCCGGGGAGCGTCCGCAGGTACGCCTCGACGGCGGCGATGTCGATGCCGGCCGGCACCGCGTCGAGCGCCAGGTTCACCGACTCGCGGAGCAGGCCCCACGTGCCCACCGTGATCACCACGGCGATCAGGAGGCTCATCGCCGGGTCCAGCCAGTTCCATCCGGTGTAGCGGATGGCGAGCGCGGCCACCACCACGCCCGCCGACACCGCCGCATCCGCCGCCATGTGGAGGAAGGCGCCGCGGATGTTGAGGTCCTTCTCGCGCCCGCGCGCAAAGAGCAGCGCCGTCGCCGTGTTGATGGCGATGCCGACGAGCGCCACCACCATCACCGCCCCCGTCATCACCGGCTCCGGGTCCCGGAGTCGGCGGATGGCCTCCCACGCGATGGCGCCGACGGCGATGAGCAGCAGCAGCGCGTTGCCGAGCGCCGCGAGGATCGAGCTCCGGCGCATGCCGTACGTGCGACGAGGCGACGGGGCGCGGAGCGCCAGCCGGCTCGCGCCCCACGCCAGCAGCAGGCCCGCCACGTCGCTCAGGTTGTGGCCGGCATCGGCCACCAGGGCCAGCGAGTGGGCGTAGAGGCCGTAGCCCGCCTCGACGCCCACGAAGGCCAGGTTGAGCGCCACGCCGAGCGCGAAGGCGCGGTCGTACCGATTGGTGCCGTGGTCGTGGTCGTGTCCCATGCCGGTCACTCCTCCAGTCCCGCGTTCCCCACCTGCCCGCGCCGGCTGCGCCGGCCGAGCCAGGCGTACATCGTCGGCAGCACGAAGAGCGTCAGCAGGGTGGACGTCACGAGTCCCCCGATCACCACCGTGGCCAGCGGCCGCTGCACCTCGGCGCCGGTGCCCACCGAGGTGGCGACCGGCAGGAAGCCGATGCTGGCTACGAGCGCCGTCATGAGCACCGGCCGGAGCCGCTCGCGGGCACCGGCTTCCGCCGCGGCGCGGTGGTCCAGCCCGTCGGCGCGCCGCGCGCGGATGGTGGTGAGGAGCACCAGGCCGTTGAGCACCGCCACGCCGAAGAGCGCAATGAAGCCGATCGACGCCGAGACGCTCAGGTGGAGCCCCCGGAGCCACAGCGCCGCGATCCCGCCCACCGCCGCGAACGGCAGGTTGGTGAACACGAGGGCCGCGAGCACCCATGACTGCAGCGACGCATAGAGCAGCACCCCGATCAGCACGATGGCCACCGGCACCACCAGCCGGAGCCGCTCCATGGCGCGCGCCTGGTTCTCGAACTGCCCGCCATACTCGAGGAACATCCCCGGCGGCACCGTCACCCCCGCCTCGACCGCCCGCCGCACCTCGGCCACGAAGCCGCCGAGGTCGCGGCCGCTCACGTTGGCCTGCACCACCACCAGCCGCTGCGCCCGCTCCCGGCTCACCTGCACCGGCCCGCTCTCGAGCCGGATGTCGGCGAGCTGGGAGAGCGCGATCCGCGCCCCCGACGGCGACGGGATGGTGATGCTCCCGATGGCCTCCGGCGACGCCTTGAGGTCCGCCGGGTACTGCACCGACACGTCCACCGCATAGCTCCCCTCGAGCAGCTGCGACACCGGCCGTCCCCCCACCGCCGTCTCCAGCGCCTCCTGCACCTCGGCCACCGGGATGCCGAAGCGCGCCATGGCCAGGCGGTCGAGGCGGACGTTGAGGTAGCCCTGGCCCTCGGTGGCGTCGACCCGCACCTGGGTGGCGCCCGGCACCCGCTCCACCACCTGCGCCACCCGCTCCGCCACCCGGCGGTTCTCCTCCGGCTCGTCGCCGAAGACCTTGATGGCGAGGTCGGAGCGGACGCCGCTGATGAGCTCGTCGAGCCGCATGGCCACCGGCTGCGTGAAGCCGAAGGCGATGCCGGGGACGCGGGCGTTGAGGCTGTCTTCCATTTCCTCCACCAGCGCGTCCTTGGTGAGGCCCTCGCGCCAGGCGGTGTGCGGTGTCAGCATCAGGAACACGTCGGCCTGGTTGATGCCCATCGGGTCGCTGCCCACGTCGGGGCGGCCCACGCGGCTCACCACCGTGGTGACCTCCGGGAAGCGCCGGAGCGTCCGCTCCATCTCCGCCTGCATCTCCACCGACTTGGCGAGCGACACGCTCGGGTCCCGCACCGCCTCCACCAGGATGGAGCCCTCGTCCAGCTCCGGCAGGAACTCGGTGCCGAGCCGTGGCACCAGGGCCAGGCTCGCCACCAGGAGGAGGAGCGCCACCACCACCGTGCGCCCGGGCCGCGCCAGCGTGCCGCCGAGGGCGGCGGCGTAGCGCCGGTCCAGCACCGCCGCGATGCGGAGCGCCAGCTTCGACTCCGGCGCGCCGCGCCGGAACACCACCGTCGCCGCCGCCGGCACAAAGAGCAGCGCCAGCACCAGGCTCCCGAAGAGCGCCGCCGCCACCGTGAGCGCCATGGGCCGGAACATCCGGCCCTCGAGGCCCTCGAGCGTGAGGATCGGGAGGTACACCAGCAGGATGATCAGCACCCCGAACGCGATGGGCCGCGCCACCTCCTGCGCCAGGCCCACGAGGCGGGCCAGGAAGGCCTCCCGCTCCCGCGGGAACTGGTGCGCCTCCTCGTCGGCATGGAGCCGGCGGACAAACTGCTCCGTCATCACCACGGCGCCGTCCACGATCATGCCGAAGTCGATGGCGCCGAGGCTCATGAGGTTGGCGGAGAGGCCGAGCCAGCGCATGCCGAGGACGGCGCAGAGGAGCGAGAGGGGGATGGTGGCGGCCACCACCAGGGCGGCGCGCACGTTGCCCAGGAACAGGAGCAGCACCGCCATCACCAGCAGCCCGCCCTCGAGCAGGTTGGTGCGCACGGTGTGGAGCGTGCCCTCGACGAGGTCGGTCTGGTCGTAGTAGGGGGAGACTCGCACGCCGTCGGGGAGGCTCTTGTTCACCTCCAGGACGCGCTCGCGCACCCGGCGCACCACCTCTCGGCTGTTCTCGCCGCGGAGCATCATCACGATGCCGGTCACCACCTCGCCCTGCCCGTCCCGGGAGACGGCGCCCTGCCGCACGGCCGCGCCGAAGCCCACGTCGGCCACGTCGCGGAGCAAGACGGGGACGCCGCGCTCGGTGGCGCGGAGCACCGTCTGCCGGAGGTCCTCGAGGCCCGTGGCCTGGCCCAGGCCGCGGAGGATGTACTGCTCGTCCCGGTGCTCCAGGTACCCGCCGGCGGCGATGCTGTTGTTGGCCTGCACGGCCTCCACCACGTCGTGCAGGGTGAGGCCGTAGCTCACCAGCCGCTCGGGCCGCACCGTCACCTGCACCTGCCGCACCAGGCCGCCGAAGGTGTTGATCTCGGTGACGCCGGGGATGGTGCGGAGCTGCGGGCGCACCACGCGATCGTGGAGCGTCCGGAGCGCGGCCTGGTCCAGGCCGCCGCCCTCGAGCGAGTAGAGGTAGATCTCGCTCGTGGCCCCCGCCAGCGGGCCGAGCTCGGCGTCGGCGCCCACCGGGAGCCCCTCGCGCACGCCCTGCAGCCGCTCGTTGACGAGCGTCCGCGCAAAGTAGAGGTCCACCCCATCCTCGAAGACGATCGTGATCGAGGAGAAGGCGTACTTGCTCACCGAGCGCACCTGCCGCACCCGCGGCAGGCCGTTCATGGCCACCTCGATGGGGAACGCCACCAGCCGCTCCATCTCGAGCGGCGAGAGGCCGGGCGCGTCCACCAGCACGGCCACCTGCACGTCGGTGAGGTCGGGAAAGGCGTCCACCTTGAGGTGCTGGAGCCCGTAGGCGCCGGCGCCCATCAGGAGGAGGATGCCGAGGAAGACGGCGGCCGCGTTCCGGACGGCCCAGGCGACGAGGCGTTCA
>JBGAOL010000294.1:0-5343 GCA_044221825.1 Gemmatimonadales bacterium | reverse complement strand
ACCTGGCTCCGGAACGGCTCGGGCACGAGGCTGAGCCAGCTCGCCATGCGGGTGCCGAGGTCGGGGAGGCCCGCGGCGCCGGTGCGCACGATGCGGCCGGTGCCGTTGTCCTGGTTGAAGAGCGCCAGCAGCCCCTCCCGCACCTCGGGATGGTCCTCGCTGAAGGCGCGCGAGCCCACCAGCCCGTTCTCCTCGCTGGTCCAGTGGCCCACCACGATGGTCCGCTTGGGATGGGGGTACACCTGCCGCAGGATGCGCATGGCCTCGAGCATCACGATGGTGCCGGTGCCGTTGTCGGTGGCGCCGCTGGAGCCGTCCCACGAGTCGAAGTGGGCCGACAGCATCACGTACTCGTTGGGCTTCTCGCTCCCGGGGATCGTGGCGATGGTGTTGAACACCTCCCGCTCGCCGCCCAGCTGGCTCTCGAGATTGAGCCGGAGCCGGGCGCCCTGGTTCCGCTCCGTGAGGCGGTACACCAGCCCGTAGTCCTCGCACGAGAGCGCCACGGCTGGCGCGCGGGTGTTGTAGGTGTCGAAGATCTCGATGGTGCCCCACGCATCCTTGGGCCGGCTGGTGATGACGCCGGCCACCCCGCCCTGCTCCAGCCGGAGCCCGAGCTCACCCGTGCCGAGCGCCAGGCTGTAGCCGGTGCCGCGCACGTTGGGGCCCGCCCACTCGCGGCGGATCTGGGCGCGGAGGCTGTCCATCCGGACCTTCTCGTCGGCCGGCGCGTTCTTCTCCCAGTTCTCCACCGGGCGGCAGGTGGGCTGTGGCGCCGCCACCAGCACGAACTTCCCCTTGGCCTGCGGCAGCCACTTCACGAACTCGGTGCTGTCGGTGAAGCGCGGCAGGATCACCGTGGTGGCGTCGAGGTTCTTGCCCCGGGTGCCCGGGCTGAAGCCGAGCATGGTGCCCTCGAGCGTCCGCTGCCGCGGCGCCACGAGGTCGATGTGCGAGTGCCCCCGCCGCCACCCCCGCCAGGTGCCCACCCGCTCGTTCTTCGCCTCGATGCCCCAGCTCCGGTAGGTGCGCACCAGCCAGTCGTTGCCGCTCTTCTGCAGGTCGGTGCCGGTGAGCCGCGGGCCGATCGAGTCGAACAGCACCTGGGCCAGCGGCTCCACCTGGGAGCTGTCCATCCCGAGCGCCCAGATGCGGCGCAGGACGGGATTGTCGGGCGTGGCGGATTGGGCGGTGAGCGGCGCGGCAACGAGCGCGAGGCCGACCGCGAGGACGCGGGCAGGGATGCGGGGCATGCGTGAAGGCCAGGTTGGAAGGACGGGAGACCGGGCGGGCGCCCGGGGGAATGTCCAAGATACGCGCCCCAATGGCGGGACGTTGTGGGTCACCCTCGGGATGCCCCCTCCGACCAATTGCCGCCCCCGGGGACCCGGGTGAACTGTGGAGGATTCACGCCGCCGCCCGCACCCGGAGGTCACGATGAACGCTCCTCGATCCCCCTACCTCGCCCCTGTGGGCACCCTTCTGGCCCATGTCGCAATTCCGGTCGCTCGGATGGACCGGATGCTGGGGTTTTATCGCGACGTCCTCGGCTTCACCGTCGCCGACGACTCAGAGGCCGGCCTCCCCCTGCTCTCCCCCGGCGGCGACATCCACCACCTCGGCCTGCGCCAGGTGCCCGAGAACAGCGCCCTCGTGGGCCAGTCCCTGGTGGGCATCCGCTTCCCCCGCCGCGCTGCCCTGGCAGTGGGTCTCCGGCGCCTCCTGGACCAGGGCCAGACCGCGCTCGAGGCCCGGCGCCTCGGCACCCGCGAGCTGGTGGTGCTCAAGGACCCCGAGGGCAACCTCCTCGAGCTCTTCTGGGAGCGCCCCCACACCGCGTCCACCCTGCCTCCGGCCGAGGGAGAGTTCGAGGAGCGCCCGCTGGACCTCGACGCCCTGCTCGCCGAGGCCGGCCACCCGGAGGATGCCACCGCGGGCTCCCCCGCACCCTCCGGCAGCCCCGGCGACGCCACCACCCTGGCCCAGGCCCGCGAGCAGGCCCGTATCGATCAAGCCGTCGAGGAGACCTTCCCCGCCAGCGACCCCGTTTCCGTGGCCATCGACCCCGGCCTCCCCCCCACCCCCCCACCCCCGCAAGACCCCGAAGAAAGCCGACCTCGGCCCAGCGATTGAGCCGACCGCCTCGCTCCCCTATTTTCAGCACGCCTTCATGGTCGGCCGCCGACATTTCAGGGTGGCCGACTCACCCAGCCGCGCGCCATCGCAGGCGGGTCCTTTTTTCTCTATCAGGTCAACGACATGGCTCAGGGAGTACTGCCGCCCATCATCCAGGGGGGCATGGGCGTCGCCGTCAGCGACTGGCGGCTCGCCCGGGCGGTTTCCACCCGCGGACAACTCGGCGTCGTCTCCGGCACCGCCATTGATTCGGTGCTGGTCCGCCGCCTCCAGGATGGGGACATCGGCGGCCACATGCGCCGCGCGATGGCCGCCTTCCCGGTTCCCGGCGTGGCCGCCGAGGCGCTGAAGCGCTACTTCCTTCCGGAAGGCACCCGGGGCGACAAGCCCTACGCCATGCTGCCGATGTACCGCCAGAAGGTGACCGCCATGCGGAACGCCCTGAGCGTGCTCGGCGCCTTCGTGGAAGTGCACCTCGCCAAGGAGGGGCACGAGGGGATGGTGGGCATCAACCTGCTCACCAAGATCCAGATGCCCAACCTGGCCCTCCTCTACGGCGCCATGCTCGCCGGCGTGGACGTGGTCCTGATGGGCGCCGGCATCCCGCGCGAGATCCCGCCGGCGCTGGACCGGATGGTGGAGCACCAGCCCGCCGAGCTCCGGCTCGAGGTGGCGGGCGAGTCGGCGGCAGCGCCGGAGTTCATCCGCTTCGACCCCATGGAGATCTGGGGGGACACCCCACCGCCGTCGCTCACCCGGCCCCGCTTCTTCCCCATCGTGGCCAGCAACTCGCTGGCGACGATGTTCGCCCGCAAGGGCGGTGGCAAGATCGACGGCCTCGTCATCGAGGGTCCCACCGCCGGCGGCCACAACGCCCCGCCCCGCGGCGAGCCTACCTTCAACGAGCGCGGCGAGCCGGTCTACGGCCCCCGTGATGAGGTGGACCTCGCCAAGATTGCCGAACTCGGCCTGCCGTTCTGGGTGGCCGGCGGCATGGGCTCGGCGGAGCAGCTGCGCCGGGTGCAGGCGCAGGGCGCCACGGGCATCCAGGTGGGCACGCTCTTCGCCTTCTGCGAGGACTCGGGGCTCAACCCCGAGCTCCGCGCCTCGGTGCTGCGGCGTGCGGCCAAGGCGGAGGTGGACGTGCTCACCTCCGCGCAGGCCTCGCCCACGGGCTACCCCTTCAAGGTGGTCCGGTGGGACGACGACCCGGCGCTCCATCACGACCGCTCCCGCGTCTGCGACCTGGGCTACCTCCGCACCGCCTATCGCGAGCCGGACGGCGGCATCGGCTACCGCTGCGCCAGCGAGCCGGAGGACCAGTACATGAAGAAGGGCGGCACCATGGAGGAAACGGTGGGCCGCCAGTGCCTCTGCAACGGCCTCATGGCGAACATCGGCATGGGCCAGGTGCGGGACAACGGCCTCGAGCCGCCCCTCCTCACCAGCGGCGACGACCTCAAGGCCATCGCCCGGTTCCTGCGCGGGCGCGACAGTTACTCCGCGGCCGACGTGCTGGAGGCGCTGCTGGCGCCGGCCTGAGCCGGACGCGATCGCGGCACCACGACGGCGGGCGGGCCCCATGGGCCCGCCCGCCTTCTGTTAGGGCTCGCGCCGCCTCCGACCGGCTGCCGCCTGCCGACTGGGCGCGACGCCGGATACCTGGGTGGTCGTCAAGTGCCGCGTTCCAGACTGCAGCGCCGCCCACACCTTCCCACCGCGGCCGCCCGCCCCCCGACGGCGCCACCTGCCCCGCCTGCCCCGGCTTGACACGCTCGATAACCCTAGCCGGTCGCTGGGGTTAGGGGGTGCATGAAGCCGACGGTCAAGCGGGAAATCCGCCGCCCCTTATGTTTGTGCCACCCGCGGGCCGCCTGTCAGGCAACTCCCCGGGTTCCCGAGCACGCAGTCCCGCCCCGCCCGCAAGCCGCCTGGCGTGGCGCCGTCCTGAGCGGCTGGAGGTTGGCCTTACCGCATGACGGATGTCCTGCCCCTCACGGGGTTCCTCCCGCTGGTGGTCTCGCTGCTGGCGCTGGCGTTCCTGGTGCTGACCTGGCGCTGGGTGCTCCGGCTCTTCGGCGTGGTGATCGTCCCGGGCACGTCCCTCGGCATCGTGCGCAAGCGCTGGGTGCTCCTGGGCCGCAACCGCACGCTCCCGGACGGCAAGATCATCGCCCTGAGCGGGGAGGCGGGGTACCAGGCGGACACGCTCGCCCCCGGGCTGCACATCGGGCTGTGGCCGTGGCAGTACGAGATCACGATGGTGCCGTTCACCCTGATTGCGCAGGGGCAGCTCGGCGTGGTGGAGGCCTGCGACGGCGCGCCGCTCTCCGGCCGGGTGCTCGGCCGCGCGGTGCAGTGCGACGCGTTCCAGGACGCGCGCGCCTTCCTGTCGCACGGGGGGCAGCGCGGCCCGCAGATCGCCATCGTGCCCCCGGGCTCCTACCGGATCAACACGGCGCTCTTCACGGTGCGCCTGGTGAAGGTCACGGCCATCCCCGAGGGCAAGGTGGGCATCGTGACCACGCAGGACGGCCAGCCGCTCCCCACCGGCGAGATCGCCGGCCACGAGATCGACGGCCACAACATGTTCCAGGACGGCGAGGCGTTCATCAAGGCGGGCGGCTACAAGGGCCTGCAGTCGCAGGTGATGCTGGCGGGCTCGTACTACCTGAACCCGTTCTTCGCGTCGGTGGAGCTGGCGGACATGACCGAGGTGGACATCGGCCACGCCGGCGTGGTGATCTCGTTCGTGGGTACCGAGGGCACCGACGTGACCGGCGAGGCCTTCAAGCACGGCAACATGGTGAAGCGCGGCGAGCGCGGCGTCTGGATCGACGTGCTCGACCCGGGCAAGTACCCGGTCAACCCCAAGACCACCCACGTGGTCTCGGTGCCCACCACCAACGTGGTGCTCAACTGGGCCACGGGGAAGACGGAGGCGCACAAGCTGGACGCCAAGCTCAGCACCATCACGGTGCGCTCGAGTGACGGCTTCACGTTCAACCTGGACGTCTCGCAGATCATCCACATCCCGCGCTCCTCGGCGCCCAAGGTCATCGCGCGCTTCGGGAGCATGGAGAACCTGGTGACGCAGGTGCTGGAGCCGACCATCGGCAACTACTTCCGGAACGCGGCGCAGAAGTCGGACGCCATCTCGTTCCTCAAGGAGCGCACCCAGCGGCAGCAGGAGGCGCGGCAGCACAT
>JBGAOL010000293.1:0-5346 GCA_044221825.1 Gemmatimonadales bacterium | reverse complement strand
GGCGTCCCGTGCCTCACCGCGCGGCCCAACACCGAGCGGCCGGTGACCATCACCGAGGGCACCAACCGGCTGATCCCCTCGGAGCGGGCCGGGATCCTGGCGGCGGTGGAGCAGGTGCTGGCCCAGCGGGCCAGCGGGCACTTCAAGCCCGGCCGGCCCGAGGGCTGGGACGGCCGGGCGGGCGAACGGATCGTCGCCGCCCTCGCCGGGGACTGACCCTACCCGTAACACCCGCCCCTGCCTACATTTCCGTCGCTGTGCGGCCCTTGGCCGTGCTTCCTGATTGTCCCCTGACCTGACCCGGTCGGCAAGGGACCCCAAGCCTCGACCATCCGGCACCGCCGGTGGTGAGGCGAGGAAGGGAAGCCGGGCCAGGACCGCGCGGCGATCCTGCGGTGGGCCACTGTGGCTCCCGCATCCATATTGAGCAGCAGAGTGCGCGGCCCTGAAGGTGCGCCTCGCCTGACTTCCCGGCGCCGGGTCCGGGCAGGTTGGCGGGGACGGCCGGAGGGGTCGCGCGTGGAGCCAACCAACCAGTGACCCAGCCTCACCTTCGCCACCTGCGCGCGGGGGATCCGCCCCTGCACGCGCCCAACGCCGCGCTGCTGATCGACTTCGACAACGTCACGCTCGGCATCCGCTCGGACCTCACGAAGGAACTGAAGCACCTCCTCAACAGCGACATCATCAAGGGCAAGGTCGCGGTCTCCCGCGCCTACGCCGACTGGCGGCGGTACCACCAGTACATCGTGCCGCTGTCGGAGTCCTCGATCGACCTGATCTTCGCCCCCGCCTTCGGCACCAACAAGAAGAACGCGACGGACATCCGCCTCGCCATCGACGCGATGGAGCTGGTGTTCACGCGCCCCGAGATCGGCACGTTCATCCTGCTCTCGGGCGACAGCGACTTCTCGATGCTGGTGATCAAGCTGAAGGAGTACGGCAAGTACGTGATCGGCGTGGGCATCCGCGAGTCGGCGAGCGACCTGCTGATCCAGAACTGCGACGAGTACTACTCGTACTCGGACCTGGCCGGCCTCACCAAGGAAGCCGAGGTCCCCTCGACGCAGAAGGACCCGTGGCAGCTGGTGCAGGAGGCCGTCGCCACCATGGCGCGCTCGGGCGACGTGATGCGCTCCGATCGCCTCAAGCAGGTGATGCAGCAGATCGACCCGAACTTCGACGAGAAGAACGCGGGCTACAGCCGGTTCTCGAAGTTCGTGCTCGAGGCGGGGCACAAGGGGCTCATCAAGCTCACCCGGCTCGACAACGGCCAGTACGAGGTGGCCCCGGTGGACGGCGCCGCCGCGCCGGCGACACCGGCACGCAGCGCGGAGCGTCCCGCGGAGGCCGCGCGCGAGGGTGGGCGCGGGGAGGAAGCTGGCCGGGAAGGTCGTGAGGGCCGAGAGGGCCGGGGCCGTCGGGGCCGTGGCCGCGGCCGGGATCGCGACCGCCGCGGCGGCCGCGACGAGGCGCGCGCGGAGACCGAGGCCCGGACGCCCGACCTGCCGCCGGCAGCACCCCGGAGCAGTGAAGCGCTCACGCTGGCGCGGGCCTTTGACCTGATGCGTCGTGCCCTGGCGGAGTTGCCCTCGCCGGTGGGGTACGAGGCGCTGCGGCTCCGCATGGCGGCGCTCCACGGCCGCGAGGACACGCTGCTCGAGACCGAGCGCTTTGCCCGCTTCCTGCGGCAGGCGCACGACGCCGAGGTGGCCGACGTCCGCAATCTCGGCGACGGCGAGTTCGAGGTCATCGGGCGGGGCGTGGAGCCGGCGCCGCCGTCGATGGCAGCACCGGCCCCGCGTGAGCGGGCCACGTCGGAAGAGCCGGCGGCCGAGGAGCCGGTGGTGGTCACGCCCGGCGGCAACGGGGCCGCTGCCGCGCGCGGCGGCATCCGGTTCCGCCGCGGCTCGCGCCTCGGCTCGGCCCCGCCGGCCATCGCCATGGTCGGCGTGGTGAGCCTGGACGAGGAGGCCCCGGCGGAGGAGCCGGCGGAGGCTGCCCCGAAGAAGGGGCGCGGCCCCAAGAAGAAGGCCGCCAAGGCCGCACCGGCTGAGGAGGCGACGGAGCCGGCACCGGCCAAGAAGAAGGCCAGCCGGCCCCGGGCCAAGAAGAAGGCCGAGTGATGCAACGCGCGCGACGGGCAGCCCTGCTGCCCGTCGCCTTTTTTGCCCGTCCCGCCGACCAGGTGGCGCGGGAGCTCCTTGGGCAATTGCTGGTGGTCGAGGGGCCGGCGGGCCGGGTGGCCGGCCGCATCGTGGAGACCGAGGCCTACCTGGGGGGCGATGACCCGGCATCGCACGCCGCCGGCCTGCGGCGCAACGAGCGCAACGCGGCCATCTACGGCCCGCCGGGCACCTGGTACGTGTACCTGAGTTACGGGATGCACTGGTGCGCCAACCTGGTGGCGGGTCCGCCGGGGCAGGGTGCGGCGGTGCTGCTTCGCGCGCTCGAGCCGCTCGAGGGCCTGGACCTGATGGGCCGGCGCCGCGGCACCAGCAGCCCCCGGCTCCTCTGTGCGGGCCCGGGACGGCTTTGCCAGGCCTTGGGGATCGACCGGACGCTCGACGGCCTCCTGATGCGACAGTCCCCGGCCCGGGTGCTGGGAGGGGAAGGTCTCCCGCCGGGCCGGGTACGGGTGACCCGGCGCATCGGCATCACCAAGGCGGCGAGTTGGCCGCTGCGCTTTCTGGAGGAGGGGAGCCCCTGGGTCTCGGGGCCGCGGGGCAGGAAAGACTGAGGGCGGGCCACCTGGGCCCGCCCTCGTGCATTTCAGGCTGCCGGTCCGGCGACCCTCAGTATCCGCCGCCGGTGGTCTCTTCCCGCGAGGCGCCGAGGCCGATCCGCAGGCCCGCCGTGAAGGCGTGCGACGCGCCGGTGAGCAGCTTCCCGCCGCTCGGCGCGGAAGCCAGCTGATACTGGCCGAAGGCGATGAAGCGGTTGACCCGGAACTGGACGCCGCCGGTGAAGGAGGCAAACCCGTGCCCGCCCAGGCGATCGGCCAGCGCCGCCGCCGTGTCCGACGCGGCGGGCGACCCGAAGAAGCCCTGCGGGTATTCCTTGACCGTGTGGAGGATGCCCGCCCCGAAGCCGAAGTAGGGCTGGGCCACCGTCCGGAAGGGGAAGAACACCACCGCCACCGAGTACTTCCGGACGTCGTTGAAGAGCACCTGCCGCGACCCACCCACCACGGTGTTGTCGGCGTAGGAGCTGGTCTGGTTCTTCTTGAAGCCCTCTTCCACCGAGAAGAGGAGACCGGTGCGCTTGGCGGTGATGAGGATGTGGCCGCCGACCGTCGGGATGGCACCCTTGGTCTGGGTCGGGGTCTCGATGATGGTCACGCCGCCCTGGGCGCCGAAATACCACTTGAACGACTCGAAGCCCGTCTGTTGGGCGGCGAGTCTCGACGACGCAGTGAGACCAACGAGCCCGAGCACCAGTAGGGTGCGGCCGAGCGTACGCATCACGGTGCCTCCGGGAGGTGGGCCTCAGGCCCCTATAGGCTTTGGTGGCTTTTGCTTGGGAAGTCGAGTTACCAAACTACTTGAGGTGCCCGATTCCGGCAAGCATCTCCCGGCCCGAACATTGACCGAAAAGGTGATCTGACTCACACAACTCCGAGACGGCGTCCAACTTTCTTCATGGCCTGGAGCACCTGATCGAGGTCGTCCCGGGTGTGGGAGGCCGAAATCTGGCACCGGACGCGGGCCTGCCCCTGCGGGACCACCGGATAACCGAACCCGGTCACGAAGACGCCTTCCTCCAGGAGCTGGCGGCTCATCTCGATGGCGCGTGAGGTCTCCCCGAGGATCACGGGGATGATGGGCGTCTCGCCGGGGAGCGGCTGGAAGCCCGCCTCGAGGAGCTGTTCGCGGAAGTAGCGGGCGTTCTGGCGTAGTGTCTCGACGCGCTCGGGATGGTGTTCGAGGTACTCGACACTGGCCAGGGCGCTCGCGGCGACGGTGGGCGGGAGGGCGTTGGAGAAGAGCTGCGGCCGGGCGCGCTGGGTGAGGTAGTCGGTGACGGCGGGATCGGCGGCCACGAAGCCGCCGGCGGCGCCGCCGAGCGCCTTGCCGAGCGTGGAGGTGATGATGTCGATCTCGCCCAGCATGCCGAAGTGCTCGGCGGTGCCGCGGCCGGTCTTGCCGAGGACGCCGGTGGCGTGCGAGTCGTCCACCACGAGGACGGCGCCGTGGCGCCGGCAGACCTCGGCGATGTCGGGGAGCTTGGCGATGCTCCCTTCCATGGAGAACACGCCGTCGGTGATCACCATCTTGGTGCGGCGATCGCTGGCGGCGGCGAGCTTCTGGTCCAGGTCCGTGAGGTCGGCGTGCTTGTAGACCGCCGTCTGGCACTTGGTGATGGCCTTGGCCAGGCGGATGCCGTCGATGATGGAGGCGTGGTTCAGCTGGTCGCTGATGACGAGGTCGTCCTCGCCGAGCAGGGTGCCGGGGACGGCCTCGTTGGCATTCCAGCAGCTGACGAAGCTGAGCGACGCCTTGCAGCCGACGAGGCGGGCGCAGGCCTCCTCGAGGGCGCGGTGCACGGTGAAGGTGCCGCAGATGAAGCGGACGCTCGCGGTGCCGGCGCCGAAGCGGTCGAGGGCGCGCTTGCCCGCGCTCACCACCTCGGGCACGTCGCAGAGGCCCAGGTAGTTGTTGGAGGAGAGGACGATGACCTCGCCGCGCCCCTCCATGCGGACGCGGGCGCCCTGCGGGCTGTCGAGGTAGAGGAGGTGCTTGTAGACGCCGTCCTGCTTGAACTGCGCGAGGTCGGCCTGGAGGCGCGAGACGAGGGACATGGGGCTCTCCGGGGAAGCGCTCAGGCGATCTCGAGGATGACCTTGCCGGCCTGGCCTTCCTTGATGACCTGGATGGCGTCGGCGATCCGCTCGAGGGGGAAGCGGTGGGTGACGGTGGGGCGCGGATCGAGCTGGCCGGCGCGGAGCAGGCGGAACATCTGCTGCCAGGTGTCGTACATCCGCCGGCCGGTGACGCCGTAGAGCGTCAGGCCCTTGAAGATCACGTCGCGGGCGAAGTTCACGTCGGTGGTCTTGGCCGGCGTGCCGAGGAAGTTGACACGGCCGCCGAGGCGCGCGGCGCTGAAGGCCGTCTGGTGGCCCGCGGGGTGGCCACTCATCTCGCAGACGAGGTCCACGCCCTCGCCGCCCGTCAGCTCCCGGCACTTGGCCACGACGTCGTCGCTGCCGGGGTTGTGGGTCACGTGGGCGCCCTTATTCGGGGGGTGCTCGTGGCGCATGGGGTTGTAGTCGCTGGCGTTGACGAGCTACGCGCCCGCGGCGGGGGCGACGCCCACCGCAAAGCAGCCGATGGGGCCGCAGCCGAG
>JBGAOL010000292.1:0-5361 GCA_044221825.1 Gemmatimonadales bacterium | reverse complement strand
GGTCAAGGCGGGCTTCACGCTGGAGCACTACCGGCGCTTCTTCGACCCGCTCTACCTGCAGATCCTCTGGCGCACGTTCGCCTGGTCGCTCGGGGCCACGGTGATCTGCCTGCTGATGGGCTACCCGCTGGCGTACCTGATCGCGCGGAGCGGGAAGTGGCGCAACCTGCTCATGTTCCTGGTGGTGCTGCCCTTCTGGACCAGCTTCCTGGTGCGCACCTTCGCCATGATCTTCCTGATGCGCGACACGGGGCTCATCAACGCCACCCTGATCTCGCTCGGGCTCATCACCGAGCCGATCCCCCTCCTCTACACCCCGTTCGCGGTGATGGTGGGCCTGGTGTACGGCTTCCTGCCGTTCATGGTGCTCCCCATCTACGCCTCGCTCGAGAAGCTCGACCTCTCGCTGCTCGAGGCGGCCGAGGTGCTCGGCGCCCGGCCGTGGGCGCGGTTCGTGAAGGTGACGTTCCCGCTCTCGCTGCCGGGCGTGGTGGCGGGCGCGCTCCTCGTCTTCATCCCCGCGCTCGGCAGCTTCCTCACCTCCGACCTGCTGGGCGGCGCCAAGCAGGTGATGATCGGCAACCTGATCCAGAACCAGTTCTCGGCGGCCCGGAACTGGCCGTTCGGGTCGGCGGCATCGTTCATCGTGATGGCGCTGGTGCTGGTGGCGGTGGTGTGGTACCTCAGGATCCGTGACACCGCCCCGGGCGGCGCGGAGGCCAAGTGAGCAACAAGCTCCCCCGCTGGCTCATCGCCTTCTCGGCGCTGGTGTACCTGTTCCTGCACCTGCCCATCGTGGTGCTGGTGATCTTCTCGTTCAACGACTCGAAGTACGCGGTGAGCTGGACCGGCTTCACCTGGGCCTGGTACCAGCGGCTGCTGGAGCGCGAGGATATCCTCCGCGGCCTCGAGGCCAGCCTCATCGTGGGCACCGCCTCCACGGTGATCTCGGCGGTGTTCGGGACGCTCATTGCGCTGGCGCTGGCGCGGCACCGCTTCCGCGGGCGCACCGCGCTCGAGGCGTTCCTCTACGTGCCGCTGGTGACGCCGGAGATCGTGGTGGGCATCAGCCTGCTCATCCTCTTCGTGCTGCTCAAGGTGCCGCTCGGGCTGGCCACCATCACCATCGCGCACATCGCCTTCAGCATCAGCTTCGTGGTGGTGGTGGTGCTGGCGCGGCTGCAGGGGATGGACCGGAACCTCGAGGAGGCGGCCATGACCCTCGGGGCGGACGAGATCACCACGTTCTGGAAGATCACCGTCCCGCAGCTCTGGCCCGGCATCATCTCCGGCGCGCTGCTGGCGTTCACCATGTCGTTCGACGACTACGTGATCACGAGCTTCGTCTCCGGCACCGGCAGCTCCACGCTGCCCATCGTGGTGTACACCATGGTGCGCCGGAACATCGAGCCCAGCATCAACGCCATCAGCACCATCATCCTGGTGGCCACGGCGGTGCTCATCTACCTCGCCGACCGGCTGGGGCGCGAGAAGGGGGCGTAGCCGGTGCAGGGCCAGGCCGCGTGGGGGCCGGTGCCGGTGGCACCCGCGGTGCCCGTGCCGCCGCCGGCCCGTGCGGCCGTGGTGGTCATCGGCGGCGGCTACACCGGCCTGGCCTGCGCCCGCGCCGTGGCCCGGGCCGGCGGCGACGTGGTGCTGCTCGAGCGCGAGGGGATCGGCCACGGCGCCAGCAGCCGGAATGCGGGCTTCGTGCTGCCGGGGTTCCAGGCGGGGATCGGCACCCTGCTCCGCCTGGCGGGGCCGGAGGGCGCGCGGGAGCTGTTCCAGGACAGCCTCGACGCGGTGGCGCTGGTGGAGCGGCTCACGGCCGAGGAAGGCATCGCCTGCGACTGGCAGCGGCCGGGCTACCTCTACCTGGCCGCCAAGCCCCGTCACCTGGCGCACCTGGAGGCGGACCAGGAGGCGCTGCGGCGGCACCTCGGGTACGAGACGGTGCTGCTCGATCGCTCGGCCCTGCGCCGTGAACTCGGCTCGGACCAGTATCATGGGGCGCTGCTCGAGCCGCTGGCCGGCACGCTGGACCCGCGCCGCTACCTCGACGGCCTCGCCGCCGCCGCGCGCCGGGCCGGGGCCAGCCTGCACGAGGGCGCCGAGGTGCGCGCCATCCGTCGCGCCGGCGCCGGTTACCGGGTGGAGACCCCGGCCGGCACCGTGCAGGCGGACCAGGTGGTGGTGGCCACCAACGGCTACACTGGCCAGCTCCATTCCTGGGTGACGCGCCGGGTGGTCTCCGTGGGGAGCTTCATGGTGGCGACCGCGCCGCTGCCAGCGGCGCTCCGGCAGCAGCTCTTTCCCACCGGCCGCTGCTGCGCCGACACCCGGCGGCTGCTCCGCTACTTCCGCCTCACGGGCGACGGGCGGCTGGTGTTCGGCGGCCGGGCGGCCTTCGTGCCGGGGGCCGTGGAGCGGAGCGTGGACCTGCTCCGGCGGGAGCTCCGGGCTGTCTTCCCCGCGCTGGCGGCGGTGCCGGTGGAGCACGGCTGGGGCGGGCGGCTGGCGGTGCCGGTCCACGGCCTGCCCCACCTGGGCCGCACCCCGGACGGCGTGCACTACGCCCTGGGCTACGCCGGCCACGGCGTGGCGAATGCCACCTGGCTAGGCGACCGGCTGGGTCGGGTTCTGGCTGGCCAGGCCGACTGGCCGAGGCTCGCCCGGCTGCAGTTCCCGGCCATCCCGTTCTACGCCGGGACCCCGTGGTTTCTCCCGTTCGTCGGCGCATATTACCGGATGTACGACTGGCTCCGCTGAGCCCTGCCGCCCCGCCTCGCCCCCTCGGAGATGACCGTCATGGACCGACCCACCGAAGCTGCCCGCCTGATCGACGACCTCCAGTCCGGCCGCCTGTCCCGTCGCGCGTTCGTCTCGCGCGCCACGGCGCTCGGGCTCGGCCTCTCCACCATCGGCCTCATCCTCACCGCCTGCGGCAAGGGCGAGGAGAAGCCGGCCGCCACCGCCCAGCAGGGCGAGCAGCTCGGCGAGATGGAGAAGGAGCTGAACATCTACAACTGGTCGGACTACATCGCCGAGGACACCATCCCCAACTTCGAGAAGGAGTTCGGCGTGAAGGTCACGTACGACACCTTCGAGAGCAACGAGGAGATGGTGGCCAAGCTGCAGGCCGGGGCCAGCGGCTACGACCTCGTGGTGCCGTCCAACTACATCGTGCCGGTGATGGTGGCGGGCGGGCTCGCCGCGCCGCTCGCCAAGAGCTACCTCACCAACCTCGGCAACCTGGCGCCGACGTTCGTGAACCCGGTCTTCGACCCGGGCAACACCTACTCGATTGCCTACCAGTGGGGCACCACCGGCTACGCCTACCGCACCGACAAGATCCAGAACCCGCCCGACAGCTGGAGCATCTTCCTCGACCCCAAGTACAAGGGGAAGATGACGCAGATGGACGACATGCGGGACGTGATCGGCGCCTGGCTCCGCTACCGCGGCAAGTCGCTCAACAGCACCGTCGAGGCCGAGCTGCAGGCCGCCAAGGCGGACGCGCTGGCGTCCAAGAAGAACCTCAAGGCCTACATCTCCGCCCCCGTGAAGGGCCAGCTG
This sequence comes from Gemmatimonadales bacterium, assembly GCA_044221825.1. GTDB lineage: Bacteria > Gemmatimonadota > Gemmatimonadetes > Gemmatimonadales > GWC2-71-9 > JADJOM01. Next base: position 1,785 of record JBGAOL010000292.1, on the reverse strand, counting down.
GTCTCGGGCGACGTCTGGATCGCCCAGCTCTGGAACGGCGACACCGCCCAGGCCAAGAAGGAGCAGCCCAACCTCGGCTACATCCTCCCCAAGGAGGGCTGCACCATCTGGACCGACTCGCTGATGATCCCCAAGAGCGCGCCGCACAAGCGCGCCGCGCACGAGTTCATCAACTACGTGCTGCGGCCCGAGGTGGGCGCCGCCATCGCCAACTTCACCGGCTACGGCTCGCCCAACCAGGCGTCCATGGCCGCCATGGAGACCCCCGTCCCCTACCCGACCGCCGAGGAGTTCCAGCGGCTCGAGTACCAGAAGGACCTCGGCGAGGCCGGGGCCCTCTGGGACCAGATCTGGACCGAGATCAAGTCGGCCTGATCACCCACCCCGGAAAGGAGCGCCGATTAATTGCGGTTGCCCAACGATGACGTCCTGAAGCAGTCCAGCCGGTACCTGGAGTTGATCGGTGGCAAGGCGATGACCACGCCCGAGAAGGAGGCGTTCATCGGCGAGACCATCGAGGCCTACGAGCGGTTCGTGAACCGGGGGTTCCTGACCTACCGGAAGTCGGTGACCGAGGCGGGGCAGTTCGCCGCCCTGGAGTGGAGCGGCGAGGGCGCGGTCCTCAAGGACCTGCTCGGCCGCGAGTACATCGACGCGCTCGGCGGCTACGGCATCTTCTCGGCGGGGATCAACCACCCGAAGATCGTCAAGGCGGTGCAGGACCAGATGGGGCGCATGGCGCTCAACAGCCAGGAGCTGCTCGAGCCCTGGCGCGCCGGCCTCGCGCGCCTCCTCGCCGCCGTGACGCCCGGGGACCTCGGCTGCTGCTTCTTCATCAACAACGGCACGGACGCCATCGAGGGCGCCATCAAGCTGGCGCGCCTGTACACCAAGCGGAACCTCTTCATCTCCACGCTGGGCGGCTTCCACGGCAAGTCCATGGGCTCGCTCTCGCTCATGGGGAAGGCGTCGTTCCGCGAGCCGTTCGCCGGCGGGCTGCAGGACGTACGCTTCGTCCCCTACGGCGACGCGGACGCGCTGGACCAGCTCATGTGCATCCTCGAGGCCACCGGCCAGCAGGCCGCGGCCTTCGTGGTGGAGCCGGTGCAGGGCGAGGCGGGCGGCGTGGTGCCGCCCGAGGGCTACCTCCAGCGCGTGCGCGAGATCTGCACCCGCCACGGCACCCTGCTCATGGCCGACGAGATCCAGACCGGCATGGGGCGGACGGGCAAGCTCTGGGGCGTGGACCACGCCGGCGTGGCCCCGGACATCATGTGCCTCGGGAAGTCCATCGGCGGTGGCGTGATGCCGCTCTCGGCGTTCATCTCCACCCCGAAGATCTGGGAGGTGATGATCCCCAACCCGATCATCCACTCCACGACCTTCGGCGGGAACCCGATCGCCTGCGTGGCCGGCATCGCCGCCATCCACGTGACGCTCGAGGAAGACCTCCCCGGCCAGGCGGCCGCGAAGGGCGCCTACGTGCTCAAGGAACTCAAGCGCCTGCAGGCCAAGTACCCGCAGGTGCTCAAGGACAGCCACGGCGCGGGCCTCCTCATCGGCATGGAGTTCCCCACCGACGAGCTGGGCTACAAGTGCGCGGCCGGGCTCTTCAAGCGCGGCGTGCTGGTGGCGGGCACCTACTCCAAGGCGCGCACCATCCGCATCGAGCCGGCCCTTGGGATTCCGCAGAAGCTGCTGGAGGAGATGGTGGGGCGGCTCGAGGAAACGCTGAAGGAAATTGCGACCTGAGGAGCACGGCCGGCGGGCCGCGCCTCACGCGAG
>JBGAOL010000291.1:0-5373 GCA_044221825.1 Gemmatimonadales bacterium | reverse complement strand
GACGAACACCAACTGGCAGTCCTACTCGGGCGAGGCGACGATGTCCTACCTCTCCCAGATGCTGCAGCTCGCCTTCCACAACTTCGTCTCCGCCGCGGTGGGGATGGGGGTGGCGATGGCGCTGGTGCGGGGCATCGCCGGGCACACCGGCGGCAAGGTGGGGAACTTCTGGGCCGACCTGGTGCGCGGGACGCTGTACGTGCTGCTGCCGCTGTCGCTGGTCCTGGCCCTCGTCCTCGTGCAGCAGGGCGTCATCCAGAACTTCGACCCCTACGCGCACGTGAAGACGCTCGAGGGCGCCGACCAGGTGATCGCGATGGGCCCCGTGGCGAGCCAGGAGGCCATCAAGCAGCTCGGCACCAACGGCGGCGGCTTCTTCAACGCCAATGCCGCGCATCCGTTCGAGAACCCGACGCCGCTCACCAACGTCCTCTCGATGCTCGCAATCCTGGTGATCCCCGCCGGCCTCTTCTGGGCCTTCGGCGACATGGTGGGCAACCGCCGCCACGGCTGGACCCTCTGGGGCGCCATGACGCTGCTGCTCCTGGCCGGCGTCGGCACCGCCTACTGGGCCGAGGCGCGGGGCAACCCGATCCACGGGGCGCGCGGCATCCAGCTCGCGCCGGGCGAGTTCCAGCCCGGCGGCAACATGGAGGGCAAGGAAGTGCGCTTCGGGCTGGCCAATTCGGCCCTCTACGCCACGATCACCACCGCGGCGAGCTGCGGCGCCGTCAACGCCATGCACGACAGCTTCACCCCGCTCGGTGGCCTCGTCCCGCTCGTCAACATGCAGCTCGGCGAGGTGATCTTCGGCGGCGTGGGCGCGGGGCTCTACGGCGCGCTGGTGATGGTCGTGCTCACCGTGTTCCTGGCCGGCCTCATGGTGGGCCGCACGCCGACCTACCTCGGCAAGCGCCTGCGGAGCCGTGAGGTGCAGGCCGTGATGATCTACGTCCTCGCCTTCCCGGCCGTGGTGCTGCCGCTCACGGCCCTGTCGGTGCTGGTGGCGCCGGGCCTGGCCGGGCTCAACAACGCCGGCCCCCACGGTCTGTCGGAGATCCTGTACGCCTTCACGTCGACCGCCGCCAACAACGGTAGCGCCTTCGCGGGGCTCACCGGCACCAGCTCCTGGTACAACACGCTCTTCGGGCTGGCGACACTGGCGGGGCGCTTCGTGCTGATCGTGCCGGTGCTGGCGCTGGCCGGTTTCCTCGGGGAACAGAAGGCGGCGGCCGAGGATGCGGGCACCTTCCCGGTATCGGGGCCGCTCTTCGCTACCCTGCTGATCGGCGTCATCGTCATCGTCGGCGCCCTCACGTACTTCCCGGCGCTGGCCCTCGGGCCGGTGGTGGAGCACCTCGTGATGCAGGCGGGAGGCCTCTTCTGATGAGTTCGCATGCCCCGCGGCCCCTCTTCGAGCGCGCCCTGGTGCGCCGGGCGCTCCGCGAGTCGTTCCACAAGCTCGACCCCCGGCTGCAGGCGCGGAACCCGGTCATGTTCGTGGTGCTCGTGGGGAGCCTCGCCACCACGCTCATCCTCCTGCTCAACCTGGTGCGCGGCACCGGTCACTGGGGCTTCGAGCTGCAGCTGGCGGTGTGGCTCTGGTTCACGGTGCTCTTCGCCAACTTCGCCGAGGCCATGGCGGAAGGGCGGGGGAAGGCCCAGGCGGCGGCGCTTCGCGGCACCCGCGAGGCCATGCGCGCCAAGCGGCTGCGGAACCCGGACGACATGCTCACCAGCGAGTTCGTCTTCGCCACCGACCTCCGCGCCGGCGACATCGTGGTGGTGAAGGCGGACGAACTCATCCCCGCCGACGGCGAGGTGATCCGCGGCGTGGCCTCGGTCAACGAGGCCGCCATCACCGGCGAGAGTGCCCCGGTGATCCGCGAGTCGGGTGGTGATCGCTCCGCCGTCACCGGGGGCACCCGGGTGCTCTCCGACTGGCTCGTCATCCGGGTCACCGCCAACCCCGGCGAGACGTTCATCGACCGGATGATCGCGCTCGTCGAGGGTGCCAGCCGGCAGAAGACGCCCAACGAGATCGCGCTCACCATCCTGCTGGCGGGCCTCACGCTCGTGTTCCTCCTCGCCGTGACGACGCTGCTGCCGTTCGCGCGCTACAGCGGCGGCGACGTGTCGCTCCCGGTGCTCATCGCACTCCTCGTCTGCCTCATTCCCACCACCATCGGCGGGCTCCTCTCCGCCATTGGTATCGCGGGGATGGACCGGCTGCTGCAGCAGAACGTCATCGCCACGAGCGGGCGGGCGGTGGAGGCGGCCGGGGACGTGAATACACTGCTGCTCGACAAGACCGGCACCATCACCCTCGGCAACCGCCAGGCGGTGGCCTTCCTCCCGGTGCCGGGCATCACCGAGCAGGAGCTGGCGGACAAGGCGCAGCTCGCCTCCCTTCCCGACGAGACGCCCGAGGGGCGGAGCATCGTGGTCCTGGCCAAGACCCGCTTCGGCCTTCGCGAGCGGGTCACCCAGGGGGACGGCGACGCTCCGGCCCTCCACTTTGTCCCCTTCACGGCCGCCACCCGGATGAGTGGCGTGGACCAGGACGGCCTCGAGGTCCGGAAGGGCGCGGCCGACGCCATGCTCGCGTGGGTGGGAAGCCATGGTGGCGCGCACCAGGCCGAAGTGAAGGAGCTGGTGACCGGCGTGGCCCGCGGCGGCGGCACGCCCCTCGTGGTGGCCACCCGGCAGGACGGCCACGCGCGGCTCCTCGGCGTGGTGCACCTCAAGGACGTGGTGAAGGGCGGCATCAAGGACCGCTTCGGGCGGCTCCGCGCCATGGGCATCCGCACCGTGATGATCACGGGCGACAACCCGCTCACCGCCGCCGCCATCGCCGCCGAGGCGGGCGTGGACGACTACCTGGCGGAGGCCACGCCGGAGCAGAAGCTGGCGCTCATCCGCCAGGAGCAGTCGGGCGGCCGCCTCGTGGCCATGACCGGTGACGGCACCAACGACGCCCCTGCGCTGGCGCAGGCGGACGTGGGCGTGGCCATGAACACCGGCACCCAGGCCGCGCGCGAGGCCGGTAACATGGTGGACCTCGACAGCAATCCCACCAAGCTCATCGAGGTGGTGGAGATCGGGAAGCAGCTCCTGATGACGCGCGGCGCCCTCACCACCTTCAGCGTGGCCAACGACGTGGCCAAGTACTTCGCCATCATCCCGGCCATGTTCGTGGCCACCTACCCGCCGCTCGCCGCCCTCAACATCATGCGCCTGGCGAGCCCCGAGTCGGCCATCCTGAGCAGCGTCATCTTCAACGCGCTCGTCATCGTGGCGTTGATCCCGCTGGCGCTCCGCGGCGTGACATACCGGCCCGCGCCCGCCGTGGTGATCCTGCGCCGCAACCTGCTGGTCTACGGGCTCGGCGGGCTCCTCGTCCCGTTCGTGGGCATCAAGCTCATCGACATCCTGGTCACCGCGCTGAGGCTCGCCTGACATGCACCGCCACCTCCGGCCCGCCGTGGTCCTGACGCTCCTGCTGGCACTCCTCACCGGCCTCGCGTACCCGGCCGCGGTGACGGGGCTCGCCACGGTGCTCTTCCCCGCGCAGGCGCACGGCTCGCTGCTGCTGCGGGACGGGCAGGTGATTGGCAGCGCGCTGATCGGGCAGGCGTTCAGCGGTCCCGGGTACTTCCACGGCCGCCCATCCGCCGCGGGCACGGGGTACGATGCCACCGCCTCCGGCGGCCGCAACAAGGGTCCCACCGACCGGAAGCTCGCCGACACGCTGCTTCCCGCCGCCATCGAGGCGGCGGTGCAGCAGGATGGCGCCGTGCGCGGGCAGGTGCCCTCCGACCTCGTCACCGCATCCGCCTCGGGCCTGGACCCGCACCTCGCGCCGGCCAGCGCGTACCTCCAGGTGGCGCGCGTGGCGCGTGCGCGCGGGCTCGATAGCGCGCAGCTCCGCACCCTCGTGGAGGCGCACGTGGAGGGTCGCCAGTTCGGCTTCCTCGGCGACCCGCGCGTCAACATCCTTCTCCTCAACCTCGCGCTCGACAGCCTGGCACCCCCGGCCCGCCCTAGTGCGGCAGGGGCGGGGCATTAGGTTCCGGGCCGTGGCCCCGCGCCGCCCCATCCCGGACTCCCCGTGACCGACCCGCGTCCCGATCCCGACCGCCTCCTCCGCCTGCTGCAGGCCGAGGAGGCGCGTGCGTCGCGCGGGCGGCTCAAGGTCTTCTTCGGCGCCACGCCCGGCGTCGGGAAGACCTACGCCATGCTGCAGGCGGGCCGTGCCGCCGTCAGCCAGGGACTCGATGTGGCCGTGGGCATCGTGGAGACTCATGGACGCGCCGAGACGGCGCAGCTCGTGAGCGGACTGGAGCTGGTGCCGCGGCGCACGGTGGAGTATCGCGGCACCACCCTCGAGGAGCTGGACCTCGATGCCGCCCTCGCCCGGCATCCGGCGCTCATCCTCGTGGACGAGCTGGCGCACACCAACGCCCCCGGTTCCCGCCACGCCAAGCGCTGGCAGGACGTGGAGGAGCTCCGCGCCGCCGGCATCGACGTCTACACCACCGTCAACGTCCAGCACCTCGAGAGCCTGAACGACGTCGTGGCGCAGATCACCGGCGTCCGGGTCCGCGAAACGATCCCCGACGCCGTGCTCGAGGGCGCCGACGAGATCGAGGTGGTGGACGTCTCCGCCGACGTGCTGCAGCAGCGGCTGCGCGAGGGGAAGGTCTACGTCCCGGAGCAAGCCGAGCGCGCCCTCGAGGGCTTCTTCCGCCGCGGCAACCTCATCGCCCTGCGGGAGCTCGCGCTCCGGCGCACCGCGGAGCGCGTGGACGCGCAGATGCGCGGGTACATGGTGGAGCGGGGCATCACCGGCACCTGGGCCGCGGGCGAGCGCGTCCTTACCTGCCTCGGCCCCGGCGGCGATCCCGCCCGCCTGGTGCGTGCCGGCTGGCGCATCGCCGACCGCCTCGGTGCGCCCCACGTGGCGCTGCACGTGGAGGCACCGGGCCGCACCGAACGCCCCGCGGAGCGCGAGCGGATACTCCATGCGCTGACGCTGGCCGAGCAGCTCGGCGGCCAGTCGGTCGTGGTGACCGGGGAGCGGCCCGAGGAGGAGATCCTCGCCTATGCCCGCGCCCATAACGTCACCCGTCTGGTGGTGGGAAGCCCGCGGGCCCGCCCGTGGTGGTGGCCGGGCGACTCGCCCGTGGAGCGCCTGCTCGGGCGCGCGGCGGGGATCGATCTGCACGTCATCTCCACCGATGGCAGCGGCATCCAGTCCGGCGGGCTGCTGCTGCCCACGCCGAGCGCGCGCCCGCGCGACTACGCCCTCGCCCTCCTCGTCCCCCTCCCCATCACTGCCGCCCTCCTCCCGCTCCGCGCGGTGATGACGAC
>JBGAOL010000290.1:0-5282 GCA_044221825.1 Gemmatimonadales bacterium | reverse complement strand
GCTCGGTCCCGCTCATGGAGTACCGAGGCGGGCCCGCGCTTCCGTGACCTGCTCCGCCATCCGCGACGGCGCGATGGCCAGGAAGCGCTCGAACGCCGCGCGCCCCTGGGCCGAGTCGCCGACGTGGAAGGCCACAACCCCGCGCAGATACGGGATCCGCGCATCGCGCCGGTTCATGCCCTCGGCCACGGTCAGCGCCTCGAGCGCCTCGGCGTTCCGTCCAAGGCGGAGCAGCGTCGTGGCCAGGTCCACGCGGGGGTCGGCCTGCTCGGCGTTGACGTCCACGGCGCGCTGGCGCTCACGGAGTGCCTCCTCGAGGCGCCCGGCGGCCTCGTGGATGCGGGCAAGCTGGACGTGCGCCGCGTAGAGCCCGATGTCGAACTCGAGGGCGCGCTGGAAGACAGGGATCGCCTGGTCGTGGCGCCCGGCCAGGTACAGCATGGTGGCCAGGAGGTAGCGGAAGTCGTTGGTCGCGAGCGGGATCCCCTCGGCCGCGGCCTCCTCTTCGGTGGCGTACGCCCGGCCGGTGAGCACGGCGAAGTCGTGCACGGCGACGTCGTACTGGCCGAGGTGCGCGGCGGCGAGGCCGTGAAACCAGAGGACGGGACTGGCCACGTTCTCGTATGCGCCGCCCCACTCCTGTCGCGTCACCAGGGCGTTGAGCCGGTTGAAGGCCGCGTCGTAGCGGACCTCCTGGAACTCGTTGAGGGCCTTGAGGAACTCCCGCTCCCAGAAGGGCCGGATCCGGATCGCGAAGCCGCCGGGGCGGCTGATGATGTCCGGGCCCGCCTCCTGCGCCTTGCCGAGGATGGAGAGGTCCACCAGCGGGTTGAGCTGGAAGGCACGGCGGTAGAAGAGTTCCGCCTCGGTGAAGGCGGCCGAGAGGACCTCGGGACCGTCACGCTTCGCGCGGTCCTTCCAGTAGCGCTCGCCGCGCACCATTGGCAGGATGCCGAGCGCCGGGAGAACGGGTGTAGCTCTCCGGGGCCACGATACCGTGCGGAGCGCCTGCTCCCACCTCTATCCCATTTCTTCTTCTCCCAGTAGCCCATCGCCAGGGCATAGTGCGTCGTGGCGTCGTTGGAATCGCGCGCAGCGCGGGCGACGAGCGTGTCGAGCGACTCGGAAGGGGGCACGCTGTGGCCGGCGGCGAGCGCCGGCACGCCGGCCAGCAGCAGGAGGCCGAGCACCCTGGCCGGCTTCATCCCCGTGACCGCCTGCACGTCGGCCCAGCGCTGGCGGCCGCCGTGATGTCCGGGTCGTTCAGCACGGTGGCAACTCGTCCGCCGCGTCCGCCCCCCAGCGCACCTCGCGCGCGATAGGCCGATGTGCTCGAGCCGGGCCGCGAGAGGCCCGTCAGAGTCACGTTCAGGCTGAGCCGGGTGCGGATCCGCCTTGCGGAACGGATCCACCAGGCATCGCCACTTCGCCCGCCGCCATCCAGGCGGTCCGAGCCGCCGGCTGTGGGGCCAGGGTGCCGGCCACGCTGTCGGCGATGGCCTCGTACCAACCGCTATCCGCAGCCACGCTGAACCACCCCGGGAGTTCCGGCGAGCCCGGCAGCACCACGTCCTGGCTGGATGCTCCCCCGCCCTGCACCTCGGCCCTCTGTCGGTGCGGTAGAGGAGCGAGGTGTCCCGGGAGATGCCGGTGCCGCCGGCGAAGCTGTAGTACTGCGCCGCCTTGAGCCCCGGTAGCGCGCTGGATGATCCGCCCGCTCGGCGCCGATGGCCCACGGTGAGCCACACCACGTCGTTCTGGGCGGCACCAGGAAGAGCCGCTGCATGAGCGCCTTGCCGAAGCTGCGGCGGCCGAGGATCAGGGCGCGGTCGTGGTCCTGGAAGCTGCGGCGGCCGAGAGGATCAGGGCGCGTCGTGGTCCTGTAGCGCCTCGGAGGCGCTGGCGCTGCCGTCGTCGATGAGGACCATGAGCGGCAGCTCGCGGAAGGGGCCGTCGGTCTCGGTGAAGAACTCGTTGTTGGCGGCGCTCCGGCGGCCCAGGGTCTTGAAGATCAGCGTCTTCTCGGGGAAGAAGAGGCCCGCGATCTCCACCGCCGCGCCGACGCTGCCGCCGGGATTGCCGCGCAGGTCGAAGATCAGCCGCTTCATCCCCTTGCCCTTCAGGTCCTTGATGGCGCGCTCCACCTCCTCGCGGCCCTTGGCCCAGAAGCCGTCGAGGCGGAGGTAGCCGGTGGTGGCGTCCACCATCCGGGCCAGGCCCACCGAGCGCGGCTCCACTATGTCGAACTTGACCTGCACCCGCACCGAGTCCGGCGCCAGCACGTTGCCGCGGGTGAGGAGGAGCCGGACCTTCTTGCCCTTCTCGCCGATGAGGCGGCCCATCGCCTCGCTCGCGGTGAGGCCGAAGACCGAGGTGTCGTTGACGGCGATGAGCCGGTCGCCGGCGGAGACGCCGGCGCGGGCGGCGCCGCTCCGGGGATAGACGGAGAGCACGGTGAGCCCGTACTCCACCTCGTCCAGCACGATGCCCGCGCCCGCCAGGTTGCCGCCCTCGTACGCCATCTCCCGCTCGGCGGCGGCGCGGCTCACGAAGCGGCTGTGCGGGTCCAGCGACTCGAGCACGCCGGCGATGGCCGCCTGCACCAGCTCGCCGTAGGCCACCGAGTCCACGTAGCTGGAGCGGATCTGGTTGAGCAGGCTCGAGAAGGTCTGCAGCTGCTCGTACGAGGTGCCCTGCGCGGCGGCCGGGGCGCCGGCCAGCGCCAGCAGGAGCGCGCCGAGGCGGGCGGCGCGGCGAAGCACGGGCATGGCGACTCCTACTGGAGCTGGGTGAGGCGCTCGCGCGCCGAGGCGACCTGCCGCTCGTAGCGCCTGGGCGCGAGGGTCACGAAGCGGGTGAAGGCCTCGCGGCTCGCCTCCTTCTTCCCCTGCGCCTGCGTGGCGATGCCGAGCCAGAAGAGCGGGCGCACGTCGCGGGGGTTCATCTCCACGGCCTGCTGCAGCCGCTCCTCCGCCTGTACCATGTCACCCGACTTGCCGAGGGTGATGCCGAGGTCGGTGAGCAGCGCCGCGTCGTCGGGGTTGGTGTTGACGGCGTAGCCGCGTTCGCGCACCGCGGTGGCATAGTCGCGCTGGCCCTCGGCGATGGCGGCGAGGCGGACGTGGGCCATGTAGTTGCCGGCGTCGTTCTCGGCCACCTGACGGTAGAGGGCGGTGGCCTGGTCCAGGCGGCCGGCGCGATGATGGAGCGCCGCCAGCACGTAACGGTACTCGTTGGCGCGCAGCGGCGCGTCCTCGCGCGTGGTGTCGGCGCCGGCCGCCTCGATGCGGCGCACCAGGGACTCGAAGTCGGGGATGGCCGCGTCGGGAGTGGCGGAGCGCGCGGCGGCGAGGGCGCGGAACCAGACGAGGTCCTCCGGCACCTTGTCGAGCGGCTCGCTGCCGAAGTAGCGCCGCACGGTGTTGTCGAAGTTCTTGAAGGCGTCGTCGTAGCGGCCCTCGGTGAGGCCCTTGAGCCCGTTGGCGAAGTCGCCCCAGGGGCGCACCCACATGACGCTGCCGAGGATGCGGATGTCCACCATGGGGTCGGCCAGGAAGGCGCGGCGGTAGTAGCCGGTGCGGCGCTCGAATTCCTTGTAGACGCTGTCCTTGCTCACCTTCCGCAGGGCGCCCCAGAAGTCGTCGTCGCGGTCGCGGGCAATGGAGAGCGCCAGCCAGGCATCGGCAAACTGGTTGTCGATGGCCACGGCGCGGCGGAGCGCCGAGTCGGCGGCGTCCCACTGCTTCTTGCTCAGGTAGCCCATGGCCAGGTTGTAGTGCGAGGCGGGGTCGAGCGAGTCGGTGCGGGCCCGCTCCTGCAGCACCTCGAGGCGCTCGGTGATGCGGAGCGATTGCGCGGCGGCCGGGGCGAGGCCGGTCCCGGCGAGCAGCAGGACGAGGAGGGAACGCCGGACCATGGGACCTTTCTCCTAGTTGAGCGTGGCGAGCTGCTGCTGCACTTCCTGGCGCTGGGTATCCCAGCGACTCGGCGCGAGGGCCAGGAACCGGGTGAAGGCATCGCGCGCCGTGGCGGTGTCGCCGAGCTGCTGGGCCAGCTTGCCGAGCAGGTAGAGGGTGCGGTGGCTGCGGGGGTTGGCCTGGGCGGCGGCCTTGAGCGAGCCGAAGGCCTCCTGCGGCTGCCCACTCCGGAGCTGGGCCTCGCCCAGGTCGGCGAGGAGCGAGGGATCGTCGGGGTTGGCGTCGAGCGCGCGCTGGCGCTCGGCGAGCACCGCCGAGGGGCGGCGCTGCCGTTCGTGGATCTCCGCCAGGCGGGTGTGGGCGGCGTAGAGGCCGGCGTCCACGGTGAGCGCCTCCTGCAGCATGGCCTCGGCCTCGGCGAGCTGGCCCGCCTGCGCCAGCATGCAGCCCAGGGTGTAGCGGTAGAAGTTGGCGTCGGAGAAGGCCAGGGTGGCGCCGCCCGTGCCCTCGTCCACCTTCTCCCAGCGGTTGAGCAACTCGCGGATGTTGGCAATGCCGCGCTGGGGATCGCCGGCGCGGACGGCGGTGAGGCCCTCGTACCAGAGCCAGGAGGACGACCAGGTGAGGTGGTCCTTCTCGGGCGCGTTGCCCGCCACCTCGCGGAAGAAGGCGTAGGCGCGCGGGTAGTCGCCCACCCAGAAGGCGCCGAAGCCGTTGAGCAGGTAGGTGTACAGCGCGGTGGCGTTCCGGCCCAGGCCGAGCGACTTGGCGGTGGGCATCATGAGCGCCACGGGGCGGAGGTCCACCATGGGGTCGAGCAGGAAGGCCTTCCGCCGGTACTGGAACGCCGTGTCCACCGCCGCCTGCCACTCGGCCGGGACCTTCCCGTCCTCGACCTCGTCCCAGAGCTTGTCGCGCTTTGCGAAGGGGAGGTAGGAGAGGGCCAGGTAGGCGCTGGCCGTCTTGGGCTCAATGAGGATGGCCTGACGGAGCGCCCGCTCGGCCTCGGTGTACTTCCTGTGGACCCAGTAGCCGAGGGCCGCCTCGTACTGGGCGGGGGCGTCGTTGGAGTCGCGCTGGGCGCGCAGCACCAGCTCGTTCAGGGGCACCGTCAGCTGCACGCGCTGCGCGGGAAGCGCGCCGGGCAGGCTCACGAGGGCGCCGAGGAGGGCGGCCCGCAGGAATCGCATGTCGGGGAGTCCGGGAGAGTGGCCACAGATATGATGGGGCCGATCGGGCGAACGCGCCAGACCCGGGGGTTCGTGTCAGGCGCCAGGCAGTCGGCCCGTCAGGCGCCTGACGTCGGCGGGAGCGGCCCGGCGGGCAGGGCGGCGCGGCCCGGGAGCGGCGCACGCCACAACGCAG
>JBGAOL010000289.1:0-5444 GCA_044221825.1 Gemmatimonadales bacterium | reverse complement strand
CGGCCGGCCGCGGCACCGTGGCGAGGCCGTCGGCGTACGCCACCTCCGCCACCGCCGTGGCGATCCGCGCGGACACGGCCCGGATGTCGCGGAGCCGAGGGAAGAGGAGCCCCTCGTTGAGCGAGGCCTCCGGCACCCCCTCGGCAAGGGTGCGCGCCGCGGCATAGAACATCGAGTCCGTGACCCGCCGCGCCCCGCTCACGATGACACCGAGCCCCACGCCCGGGAAGATATAGGCATTGTTCCCCTGCCCCGGCGTGAAGGTGCGCCCGCCCCACATCACCTGGTCGAACGGGCTCCCGCTCGCGAACACCGCCTTCCCCTCGCTCCACCCGTAGGCCTCGGTGGCCGTGCACTCCGACTTGGAGGTGGGGTTGGAGAGCGGGAAGATGATGGGGCGCGGGTTGTGGCGGCTCATCGCCTTCACCACGGCCTCGGTGAAGGTGTTGGGCGTGGCGCTCACGCCCACGATGGCCGTCGGCTTCACGCTCTCCACGGCGGCGAGCAGGTCGCCGGCCGGCGCGTGATCGTGGGCGTACGGGAGCTTGTGGTCCTGCAGGTCGCCGCGTCCCTTCACCACCAAGCCGCCGCGGTCCACGAACCAGCAGTGCCGCCGCGCCTCCGCCTCCGGCATCCCCTCCCGCACCAGCGCCGAGACGATGAGGTCGGCGATGCCCGTGGCGGCGGCGCCGGCCCCGAGGAACATCACCACCTGCTCGGTGAGCGGCTGCCCCGTGATGCGCGTCGCCGACAGGATGCCTGCCAGCGTCACCGCCGCCGTGCCCTGGATGTCGTCGTTGAAGCAGCACACCCGGTCGCGGTAGCGCGCCAGCAGGTGGATGGCGTTCTCGGTGGCGAAGTCCTCGAACTGGATCACCGCGCCCGGGAACACCTCCTGCACCGCCAGCACGAACTCCTCGACGAGCGCCTCGTACTCCGCCCCCTTGAGCCGCTTCTGCGGCAGGCCCAGGTACAGCGGGTCGGCCAGGAGCTCGTCCCGGTTGGTGCCCACGTCCAGCGTGATCGGCAGGCAGCGCGACGGGTCCACCCCCGCGCACGCCGTGTAGAGCGACAGCTTGCCGATCGGGATGCCCATGCCGTTGGCGCCGAGGTCACCGAGGCCGAGGATGCGCTCGCCGTCGGTCACCACGATCATCGCCACGTCGCGGCCGGGCCAGTTGCGAAGCACGTCGCGGATGCGGCCCTTGTCCTCGGCGGTGACGTACAGACCGCGCGGCCGGCGGAAGATGTGCGAGAAGCTGGTGCAGGCCTCGCCCACCGTCGGGGTGTAGATGATGGGCATCATCTCCTCGACGTGGTCCATCACCACCCGGTAGAACAGGTGCTCGTTCCGGTCCTGGAGGCTGATCAGGTAGATGTACTTCTCGATGGCCGCCGTCTTCTTCCGGAAGTTCTCGAGGACCCGGGCCTGCTGCTCCGCCTGCGTGGTGAAGCGGGGGGGCACCAGGCCGCGCAGGCCGAGCTGGTCGCGCTCCTCGGGCGTGAAGCCGGTGCCCTTGTTGAGGCGGGGATCCTGGAGCAGTTCGTGGCCGCGATGGGAGTGCGTGGTCATTGCGGTGCGCCACCCGCCGGCAGGGCGGGGGCGGCCTCGGGGTGAGGGAAAGGCCGGGACGCGAGCAGTACGCGCGCGTCCACGGCCACGGCGCCATCGCCGAAGGCGAGCACCGGGTTCAGGTCCAGCTCGGCAATCTCGGGAAAGTCGGCCGCCAGCCGGCCGACACGGACCAGGATCTCCTGCAGCGCGGGCAGGTCCGCCGGCGGCGCGCCGCGGACGCCGTCGAGGAGCTTCCGGCCGCGGATGCTCCGGAGCATGTCGCCCGCCTCGAGCGCGGTGACCGGGGCCAGGCGGAACGTCACGTCGCCGAGCACCTCCACCAGCACCCCGCCCAGGCCAAACATCACCATGGGGCCCACCGCCGCGTCGCGGTGCATCCCCACGATGAGCTCGCGCCCGCCGCGCACCTGCTGCTGCACCAGGATCCCGCTGATGGCCGCCTCGGGATGGGCGCGCCGGGCGGACGCCATGATCTGCGCAAAGGTCGCGCGGGCCTCATCCGCGCTCGTCACGCCGGTCACCACGCCGCCCACGTCCGTTTTGTGCACGATGGCAGGGGCCACGATCTTCATCACCACGGGGAAGCCCATCGCCTCGGCCGCTCGCGCGGCCGTCTCTGCATCCGCGGCGAGGACGGCCTGCGCGGCGGGGATGCCCGCCGCCGTGAGCAGCTCGAGCGCCGCGATCTCGTCGAGCCGCGTCTCGCCCCGCGCCTGTGCGGCACCGAGCAACCGGGTGATGGCCGCGCGATCGAGCCCCGGCGGCGCCTCGACGGGCACCGGACGCTCCCGCCACTCGCGATACCGGCTCATGGCCTGCAGCGCCCGCGCCGCCGACTCCGGGAAGATGTACGCCGGGATGTGCGCCGCATGCAGCTCGGCCTTGCCCTGCGGCAGCCCCTGCCGCCCCATGAGCACGCCGACGAGCGGCTTGTCCTCGTGCCCCGCCTTGGCCGCCACGATGGCCTCCGCCACGTCCTCCTGCTTCACGCCGAGCGGCGGCACGAAGATGGACATCACGGCGTCGATCCCGGGATCGGCCAGCAGCGCATCGAGCGCGGCGCGATACCCGGGGGGCGTAGCCGAGGCGATCATGTCGAGCGGGTTGCGGAGCGACGCCTCGGGCGGGAAGAGCGGCCGCAGGCGCTCCACCGTGGCGGGCGCCAGCTCCGCCACCTCCATGCCGGCACCCTCGAGCGCATCGGCGGCGATGATGCCGGGCCCGCCCGAGTTGGTCACCACCGCCACCCGGCGCGAGCGCGGCAACGGCTGGCCGCCGAAGGCCATCGCCAGGTCGAAGAGCTCCTCGACCGTCCCCGCACGCAGCACCCCCGCCTGCGCGAAGAGCGCGTCCACCACCGTGTCACTTGCCGCCAGCGCGCCCGTGTGCGACGAGGCCGCCCGTGCCCCCGTGGCCGAGCGGCCCGACTTCACCGCGATGATCGGCTTCTTCCGCGTGATCCGGCTGGCGATCTCCAGGAACCGGCGCGGGTTCCCGAAGTTCTCCACGTACATGAGGATGACGCCGATCTCCGGATCATCCTCCCAGTGGAGCAGCAGGTCGTTGCCGCTCACGTCCGGCTTGTTGCCCATGGACACGAACTGCGCGATGCCGATGCCGTACTCGCTGGCGTAGTCCAGCACCGAGAGCCCCATGGCCCCCGACTGGCTCACGAACCCCGCCCCGCCATACGGCGGCATGCTCGGCGCAAAGGTCGCGTTCATGGCCACCGCGGGGTTGGCGTTGAGCACGCCCATGCAGTTGGGCCCCACCAGCCGCATCCCGTGGCGGCGGCAGGTGGCCACCAGCTGCTCCTCGCGCGCCACCCCGTCGCCGCCCACCTCGCGGAAGCCGGCGCTGATCACCGTGAGCCCCTTCACGCCCTTCCGCCCGCACGCCTCCGCCACCGGCAGCACGTGCTGCTTGGGCACGCACACCACCGCCATGTCCACGGCGTCCGGGATGGCCTCCACGTCGGGCCACGCCTTCACCGAGTGCACCGCCGGCGCCGTCGGGTTCACGGGGTACACGGTCCCGGTGTACCCGTATTCGAGCAGGTTGGCCAGGATCTGGTGGCCGATGGTGTTGGGCGAGCGCGAGGCGCCGATGACGGCGATGGAGCGCGGGGCGAGGATCGGGTCGAGCGGACGCGTCATGAAGGAATCTTCGCCTGCCGCGCTTGAAGGGATCGTGAAGGTCCGCACCAGAGGTGCTTCGCCCCACGGGTCACTCAGGAGGTCTCTGCGTCCGCTGCCGGCAGGAGATTGGAGCCCGTTCCCCGGAGGACGAAGATCAGGCCACCGATCGCGCCCGCCACGAGGTTGGCGGCGAAGTAGAGCAGGCTGAAGCCGACCACCTGGTCGTGAGGAATGCCGCTGCCCGTGAGCAAGAGCAGCCACGCGCCCTCCCGCACGCCCAGGCCGTTCAGCGTCACCGGCAGCATGGCGAAGAACGAGACGACGGGCACGCCGAGCACCAGCAGCCGGTCCGGTACCGGGAAGGCGACGCTGTGCGCCAGCACCACCCAGAGCAGGATGTAGATGCCCTGCACCACGAACCCGAGCCCCACCGCCGACGCCAGCGCCGCCGGCGAGCGCGCCAGCTCGCGCACTGCGGCCCCCGCATCGGCCAGCGTGGCCTGCAGCCTGGGGGACCGGAGCGCCATCCTGGCCAGCACCACCAGCAGGAGGAGGCCGGCCACGCCGGCGGCCAGGAGCCCAGTGCCCGGCAGCTTCACTGTTGCCGCCGCCACCAGCCGCCCCGTGACGTCAGGCGCCAGCAGGATCCCCACCAGCCCA
This sequence comes from Gemmatimonadales bacterium, assembly GCA_044221825.1. Taxonomy (GTDB): domain Bacteria; phylum Gemmatimonadota; class Gemmatimonadetes; order Gemmatimonadales; family GWC2-71-9; genus JADJOM01. The sequence continues at coordinate 1,070 of JBGAOL010000289.1, read as the reverse complement.
TACACCACGAGGGCCAGCACGCCGAGCAGGCGGTCGAGCAGCACGCTCGCCACTACGCCGCCGGGACGGCGCGTGGCCTGCGCGGCGGCAGCGGCGCGCACCACGTCGCCGCCCACCACGGTGGGGAGGAAGAGGGAGAAGAAGGCGCCGATGTAGTAGAGCCGGGTGAGGTAGGCCCAGGGCGGGCTGCCGGCGCCGAGCACCACCTTCCAGCGGAGCGCCGCCACCGCCTGCCCCGCCATCAGCAGCGCCGCTGCCGCGAGCACGCCTGCCAGGAGCCGCGGCCCCACCGGCACGCCGAAGTTGGGCACACCCACCTTGCGGACGATGAGCGCCAGCAGCACCGCCCCGATCGCGAGCCGGGCCGCGAAGCGGCCCCAGCCTCTCCGCGCGGCGGGCTCGCTCATTCCGGCTGGGCGCCGTCGCTGCCGCGCGCCAGCCGGTAGCTCCGCCGGGTGGGGGCGTTCAGGTGCACGATGATCTCCGCCACCAGCCCAAGCGCGATGGCCTGCACCCCGAGCGCCAGCAACAGCGTGCCGAGCAGCAGCGCAGGCCGGTTGGCGATGCCCACGCCCTCGATCCGCTGCACCAGCAGCACCGCCAGCAGCACCACGCCCGGCAGCGCCAGGAGCAGGCCCACCAGCCCGAAGAACCGGAGCGGCCTCTCCGTGAAGCGCGCCAGGAAGTACATCCCCAGCAGGTCGATGAGGCTCCGGAAGTACGTGCCGACCGGGTACACCGACGGTCGCTGGTCCGCCGCATGCCGCGCCACCGCCACCTCGGCCACCGTGAACCCCTCGCGCATCATGAGCGCGGGGAGGAAGCGGAAGAAGTCGCCGTAGGCGGGGGTGGCGAGGAGCGCGTCGCGCCGCACGGCGCCGACGCCGGAGCCCAGGTCGCGGAACTGGCCCTTGCTCACCGGCCGCGCCAGCCAGTGGAACAGCCGGCGATGCAGCCGGGCCGCGCCCGTCTCCCGCTCCGGGGTCCGCGCCGCGAAGGCGGCATCCACCCCGTCATCGAGCCTGGCGAGCAACGCCTCGAGCCCGGCGGCCTCGATCCGGCGGTACGGC
>JBGAOL010000288.1:0-5502 GCA_044221825.1 Gemmatimonadales bacterium | reverse complement strand
GCGCTGGCCTCGGAGGCCGCACTGCTGCTGCTGGACGAGCCATCCTCCGTGCTGCCGCCGGACGAGGCCGCCGCGTTGCTGGAGACGATCCGCCGGTTCCGGACGCGGGGAATCCCCTCGGTCCTCATCACCCACAAGCTGCACGAGGCACTTGCCGTGGCCGACCGGGTGACGGTGCTCCGGCGTGGTGCGGTGGTGCACGAGGGCCCCGTCGCGGGAGAGACGCCGGCGAGCCTGGCCACGCACATGCTCGGGACCGCGCCGCCGCCGGACCAACCGTCCACCGCGCCCGACGGCGGCGAGGTCCGGGTCCGCCTCGCGGGCGTGCGCGCCGCGCGGCTCGGCGCCAGCGGCAGTGCCCTCCACGAGGCCACGCTCGAGGTGCGTGCGGGGGAGATCGTGGGGGTGGCGGCGGTGGAGGGCAACGGGCAGCGGGAGCTGCTGCGGGTGATTGCGGGCACCGCACGGGCGGCCGGCGGCCAGGTGACCGTGGCACCACCGGTCAGCTTCATTCCTGAAGACCGCACCGCCGAAGCGATGATCGGCGACTTTACGCTGGCAGAGAACCTGGTGCTGGCCCAGGGCGAGGGGGCACCGTGGGTGCGCGGGCCGTGGCTGGACTGGGCGCGGGCGCGGGCGCGGACCACGGAGCTCATGGACGCCTTTGGGGTGCGGGCGCCGGGCCCGGGCGCGCGAGCGGCCTCGCTGTCGGGCGGCAACCAGCAGCGCATGGTGATTGCCGCGGCGCTCGAGCGCCGGCCGCAGGTGCTGGTGGCGGAGAACCCCACGCGCGGGCTCGACCTCCGCGCCACCGCCGAGGTCCACGCACGCCTCCGCTCGGCGGCGGCGGACGGCGTGGCGGTGGTGGTGCACATGGGGGACCTCGACGAACTGCTGGCCGTGGCCACGCGCGTGATCGTGGTGGCAGGCGGACGTGCCACCAGCCTTCCGCCGGGTGCCCCGCGCGAGGTTATCGGCCGGCAGATGCTCGGGGGGCTGGCATGAGCGACGCCGCGGAGCGCCGATCCGCCATCCTCTGGCCTCTCGGCGCACTGGGCCTGGGGCTGGTGGTGCTCGCGGTGGGCCTGGCAGCCAGTGGGTACGACGCGCCGCTCGCGCTGGGCGCGCTCTGGCGTGGGGCACTCGGCTCGCCGGACGCCATCCTGTCATCGCTGCTGCCGAGGGCGGTGCCGCTCATCGTGATCGGGCTCGGGCTCGGGCTCGCGTTCCGGGCGGGGGCGCTCAACATCGGCGCAGAGGGTCAGTTCCTGGCGGGGGCGCTGGTGGCCACGTGGGCGGGGCTGGCGCTCGGCGCGCGTATCGAGAGCCGACTCCTGGTGGTGCCGGTGGTGCTCCTGGCCGCCACGCTCGCGGGGATTGCCTGGGCGGTGGTGCCGACGCTCCTCCGCCTCCGCTTCGGTGTGCTGGAAGTGATCAGCACCCTGCTCCTCAACTTCGTGGCTGACGCGCTGGTCAGCTGGATGGTGCAGGGGCCGCTGCAGGAGTCGCGGCACATCTACCCGCAGAGCGACCTCCTGCCGCCGTGGGCACGACTGCCGCAGCTCACCGGTACGCGCCTGCACCTGGGCTTCGGGCTGGCGCTGCTGCTGGCGTGGGGGGCGTGGGTGTTCGATCGCCGCACGCTGGCCGGCTTCCAGCTCCGGGCCACGGGGGCCAACTCGCTTGCCGCCCAGGTGACGGGGCGAATCCCGACGGCACGGTTGTTTGCGATGGCGTTGCTGGCGAGTGCGGGGCTCGCCGGCCTGGCCGGCGGCATGGAGGTGACGGGGACCAGCTACGCGCTGTTCCAGAACCTCTCACCCGGCTACGGCTTCACGGCCATCGCCGTGGCGCTGCTGGCGCGGCTCGACCCGCTCGGCATCGTGGCCACGGGCCTCCTCTTTGCCGGCCTCGAGGCCGGGGCGAGCGCCATGCAGCGCGAGGCTGGGGTGCCCGCGGTGGCCGTCTACATGGTGGAAGCCACGATCATCATTGCCGTGCTGCTGGCCGATGTGTTGCGGCGGCGGCGCCTGGCCGTGGCGGGAGCGGAGTGATGGACGCCGAGATCCTCACGGCGTTCCTGATGAGCGCGGTCCGCGTGGCGACTCCGTTGCTGCTGGCGGCGCTCGGCGAGATGCTGGCCGAGCGCGCCGGGGTAATCAACCTTGGCATCGAGGGGGCCATGCTGGCGGGTGCGCTGGGCGCGGCCATCGGCGCCGCGGCCGGGGGCCCGGGCAGCGGCCTGCTGCTGGCCCTGCTCGCCGGGATGCTGGTGGGGCTGCTCTTCGCCGTGGTGGCGGTGGGCGCGCGCGCGGACCAGATCATCACCGGCACCGCGGTCACGCTGCTCATGGTGGGCGTGACCGGCGCCGTGTATCGCAACGCGTTTGGTCCCGGCGGCGTGGGGCTGTCGCTGCCGACTCTCAAGCCGGTGCCGGTTCCGGGGCTGGCCACGCTTCCGGTGGTGGGACCGGCATTCTTCACGCAAAGCGTGATGACGTACCTGGCCTACGCGGCGGCGCCGGTGCTCTGGTGGGTCCTCTTTCGCACGCACTGGGGCCTTGGGCTCCGCGCGGCGGGAGAGTCGGCCGAGGATGCGCGCGCGGCGGGGGTGCACGTGACGCGGGTGCGGATGATCGCGGTGCTGGTGGGCGGGGCGTTTGCCGGGCTCGCGGGCGCGAGCCTGGTGCTGGCGCAGGTGGGCACCTTCGCCGAGCGGATGACGTCGGGGCGCGGCTTCATTGCGATCGCCATCGTGGTGCTCGGCGCCTGGCATCCCGGCCGGATCCTCGTGTCCGCACTGATCTTCGGCGCCGCCATGGCGCTCCAGTTCCTGTTCCAGAGCTTCCTGCTCGACGTGCCGTACCAGCTCTTCCTGATGCTGCCCTACCTCTTCACGCTGCTGGTGCTCGCCGGCGTGGGCCGCCGCGGCCGCGGGCCGGCGGGGCTCGGGAAGGCCTAGGATCGCCCCTGCCGGGGACCCTGCCCTTCCCGCACCCCGCGCGAACCTCCCCTCAATAGACGCTGACCTTGATGCCGCCGTAGCGCAGGCGCTGGGTCGAGTTCACGTAGAAGCCGCTGGAGCCCCGGGTGGGGTTCAGCTGCACGTCCTTCCACTGCTTCGAGTAGTGTGAGGCGTCGCTCCACATGATGTCGTCCTCGCTGGCGCAGAGCTGGCCATTGAGCCACATGCGGATCTGGCCGTCCGCCTGACCGCCGGTGTTCTGGACGAGGTACACCTCCACCCGGTCCCACTCGCCGCGGGTGGCGCTGCCACAGCGGATGTTCACGGTGCGGATCCCGTCGCTGTCCGGGGAGAGATTCTGCAGCCGGAGCTGGTGCGAGAGATTGTTGTCGCCCGCGCCGTAGAGGGTAGGGAGGGCCTGGGTATTGTAGCCCTTGGGATCATCCGAGGTGCCCCAGATGTGGAAGAGCTTCTGGACGCCGCTGGCCGGACCCTCCCAGGTGGACGGGACCCAGACGCAGTACTCGAGGTAGAGCTGGCGGAAGTCGCCCAGCTGGTCGAGGGACTCGCCGGAGGGGCCGGCCACCCGCAGGTGCTCGGTGCCGGAGCCTTCCTGCATCCCTGCGGGGAAGTTCACCTCGAGGGTGAACGGGGAACCGCAGCGGGCGGAGGGGTCGTACACCATGCGGCCGGTGTTCTGGGGGAGGTAGCGGGTCCAGCCGCTGAGCAGGCCGCGGATGAGGGGCAGCAGGGAGTTGAAGCCGGCCCAGTCATTCTCGGTGACGATGAACATGCCACCGGGGCCGGTCGTCAGGTGCTCCTCGGACGGGGGGAGCACCTCGCTGGGGCCGAGGTCCTGGTCGGCGGCACCGCAGGCGGGGAGCAGGAGACAGGCAACGAGCAGGCAGCGTCGAAGGACGCGTGGGGTGAGGTCATGCATGACACACTCATGGAATCGAGGTAGCCCACCCGGCCGGGGGCCGGGGGATGGTGCCGGAGGGGAATCCGGGCGCGATCGCGAGGGCACGGGCCGTGGCCGGGCGGTGCCGGGCAGGCGGCAGGCCGGGTGAGGCCGGAGCGACTCCGTGCAGTGCCGGCGGGTCATGAGGCTCTTCCCCGGCGGCATCACGGGGACGCATGGACCCCGGGGGAGATGGACACCCATCCTGGGATGGAGCTGACGGGCGCCCGGACTGCCGACACTGCGCCCCGTCAGGGGGAGGGGATGGCGCGTTGTGAGGCGAAGAGGGGGCCGGGACTCAGCCGGCGGCGGGTGTCGGGACCGCCGCGCCGCTCCGTGCGGCGGCGATGATGTCGCGCACCCGGTCGCGAAGCGCCGGGACGTCGGCGGCGGTGAGCCCGGTGGTCTCGATGGGAGACAGCACGCGGACCAGGGCTTCCGAGCGGCCCACGCGCCAGTCGTGCTTGGCGAGGGCGGTACGGCTCCCGGTCACCACGAGCGGCAGGATCGGGACCCCGGCATCCACCGCGAGGCGGAAGGCGCCATCCTTGAAGGGCAGCAGCTCGTCGGTGGGGGACCGGGTGCCCTCGGGGAAGATGATCACCGACACCTTGCGGCCGAGCAGCTCGCGACAGCGGAGCATCGCCTTGACCCCGCTCCGCCGGGTGCCGCGCTCCACCGGCACGTCCCCCGCCAGGCGCATGTTCCAGCCCAGCACCGGGATTCGCATGATCTCCACCTTGGAGAGCCACTTCATTTCCCACGGCAGGTGGCTGATCAGCAGGATGTCCACGAACGACTCGTGGTTGGCCACCGCGACGTAGGGACGGCGCGGGTCGATGTCCAGGTTCCCGGCCACCTGGAAGCGCCAGAGCGGGTTCAGCGTCGCCGTCACCACGCCGATCTTCCGGAAGAAGAGGCCCACCCAGTAATGATCCCGGTCGAACGGCCAGGTGACCACCCACAGCACCGCCATGATCGGGCACCAGAGGAGCACGCAGGTGCCGAGGACCAGCCAGGTCCAGAGCGAGATCAGGGTGACGAGCGGGCGGGGCATCGGGGCGGGCGCCTTACTCGGGGATGTGGTCGTCCCAGAGGGCGAAGATGTTGCCATCGGGATCGGCGATCATGGCCATGATGCCGAAGGAGGACTTGGTCGGCTCCTGGAGGAAAGTGACGCCCCGCTCGTGCAGGTGCTCGCAGAAGTCGAGGATTCCCTCCACCCGCAGGGTGAGGCCCGTGTGCCGGCCCACCAGCGCCTTGGCGTCGGGGTGCACCGCGGGATGGACGCCGAGGTGCGGCGGCCCGTCGAGGAATTCCGCGCCGAAGCTCCCTTCCCTGGTCACGGGGAGGCGAAGGTCGTCGCGATAGAAGCGCTTGGCGCGCTCGATGTCGGTGACGAAGATGGCGATGGAGTGCAGGACCGGTTCCATAGGCGCGGAAATCTAGCCCCCCTCATTCCTCCCGCCAGCCGAGCGAGGCGAGGGCCGCGCGCCAGTTGCGGCGCATCCGGGCCAGGCCGGGGCGCGCGAGGGGTGTGTCGCCGAACTGGGTGGTGAAGGTGGCTTCATCCATC
>JBGAOL010000287.1:0-6088 GCA_044221825.1 Gemmatimonadales bacterium | reverse complement strand
ACCTTCCAGACGGTGCTCTCCCGCCGCATTGACCTCGACGCTCCCGACCCGTTCCTCACCTACCGCTACCTGCGCGCGCTGAATCCGGCGCCGTACCTCTACTTCCTCCACTGCGACGACCTGCACGTGGTGGGGAGCTCCCCCGAGGTGCTGCTCCGCGTGGAGGAAGGCGAGCTCACCGTGCGCCCCATCGCCGGCACCCGGCCGCGCGGCGCCACCCCGGAGCAGGACCAGGCCCTCCAGGCCGAGCTCGAGGCGGATCCCAAGGAGCGGGCCGAGCACCTGATGCTGGTGGACCTGGGGCGGAACGACGTGGGGCGGGTGGCACAGTTCGGCACGGTGCGCCTGACGGCCTTCATGACGGTGGAGCGCTACAGCCACGTGATGCACCTGGTGAGCGAGGTGCGCGGCACCCTCCGGCCCGAGCTGGACGCGCTCGCCGCCCTCGGCGCCTGCTTCCCGGCGGGCACGGTGAGCGGCGCGCCCAAGGTGCGCGCCATGGAGATCATCGACGAGCTGGAGCCCACCCGGCGCGGGCCCTACGCCGGCGCCGTGGGCTACATCGCCTGGGGGGCGCGGACGCTGGACACGGCCATCGCCATCCGCACCGTGGTGATGCGGGGCGGGCGGGCCTGGGTGCAGGCCGGCGCCGGCATCGTGGCCGACAGCGACCCCACCGCCGAGTACCGGGAGACCGAGGCCAAGGCGCGGGCCGTCCTCGCCGCCCTCGGGCTCGCCGGGCGGGGCCCCGGGAGGTAGATTTTTCGCATGGCGTACAAGCTTGTCTCCTTCACCGGCGACCAGGATTTCGAGCTGACCGCGGACCGCACCTACGTCGTGGGCCGCGCGGTCACGAGCGACATCCCGATCTTCGACCCCACCATCTCCCGCCGCCACGCCGAGCTGCACGTCACCAAGGCCGGCGTCACGGTGAAGGACCTCGGCAGCTCCAACGGCACGTTCATCAACGGCACGCGCATCACCGACGGCACCCTGGCCGCCAACGACTCGGTGACCTTCGGCAAGGTCGTGTTCCAGGTGAAGTCGCTGGAGCCGGCCGCCAACCGCCTGGCCACCAGCGCCCAGAGCCTGCCGCAGGCCGGCGGCACCATCGTCAAGCAGATCTCCATGAGCGGCGGTGTCCAGGCCGTGGTCCTCGGCGACCAGGCCAAGGTGGCCGACGCCCCGGCCGCCCCGGCCGCCGGCGGCGGCCAGCTCAAGGTGGACGCTGCCACCCAGGCCGAGCGCGTGGCGCGGAAGCTGTCGCTGCTGCTCGACGTGTCGCAAAAGCTCTCGGGGGAGCTGGACCTCGACAAGCTGCTCACCCGCCTCGTCACCACCACGTTCGACGTCATGAACGTCGACCGCGTCTCCGTCCTCCTCGTCACCGAGGGCGGCGAGCTGGTGCCCCGCGTCTCCAAGAGCCGCCTCGGCGACAGCTCGGCGCAGCACGTGCCGCGCTCCATCGCGCGGAAGGCCGTCGAGGAACGGGTGGCCATCCTCACCGACAACGCCGTGGCCGACGACCGCTTCAAGGGCGGCCAGTCCATCCTGCTCCAGAGCGTGCGGAGCGCCATGTGCATCCCGCTCATGGCCGGCGCGGAGCAGGTGCTCGGCATCCTCTACGTGGACAACCTGACGGCCACCAACAGCTTCAGCGACGAGGACCTGCAGTTCCTCATTGCCTTCGGCGGCCTCGGCGCCATCGCCATCAAGAACTCGCGCTTCGCGGAGCAGATCCAGCGCGAGGCCATGGTGCGCTCCAACTTCGAGCGCTACTTCGCGCCCAACGTGGCGGCGGAGATCGCGCAGCAGCAGGGCGCCGTGAAGCTCGGCGGCGACAAGCGGCCCGTCACCATCCTCTTCACCGACATCCGCGGCTTCACCTCGATGTCGGAGCACATGAGCCCGGAGTCCATCGCGAGCCTCCTCTCGGACACCGAGATGGTGGACATCATCTTCGCGAACGGCGGGACCCTGGACAAGTTCATCGGCGATCGCCATCGGCGGCGGCCTTGGGGTGCCCTGATCCCGCACGCCGACGACGTGGACCGCGCCGGTGTGAATGGCGGGCTGCCGCTACGTGGAAGCGGGCCATCGCCTCCAGCTCACCAAGGACGCCGCCGAGGGCCGCCGAGCATCAGCGTCGGCATCGCATCACTCACGGCGACACTTCTGCGGCAACATCGGCCCGCACCTGCGTTCGAGTACACCGTCATCGGCGACGCCTACGTAGGTGTGGCCAGCCGCCTGCTCCAACGCCAAGGGCGGCGAGATCCTCATCTCCGACCCGCTGTACCAGGCAAGGGCTGGGCTCAAGAACAAGCCCGCCGACCCGCGCCTCGCGATCCCCTCAGCGTGAAGAACCGCGCCCAGGCCGTGCCGGTGTGGCAGGTCAAGGTCTGAGGGGCGCCGCAGGCGCCTTCCGCCGTAGGCTGGCTGCGCTGGCCCTCCTCTCCGGGAAATCGTCAACGGCCGCCATCGTCTCGAATGGCGGCCGTCTGTTGTCTTGCGACGCTGGGGCCGGCCAAGGCCGGCCCCTACGAAGCGGATCTATCGATCGCCCATCTTCCAAAACGCGATCCCCCCCGCCTGCTGCCCCACCTCCACACTTGCCACCATCACCCGCGCCCCGAGATCCCAGATGTCCACCTTCCCCGGCGCCGCCCCCACCCCCTCGTTGCTGATGAACGCGTAGCGCGAGTCCGGCGTCACCACCACGCCGTGCGTCACCGTGGTGGAGCTCTTCGCGGTGAACGCCGTCTCCCCGCTCCCCAGGTCGAAGACCTGCACGCCCCCGCCCTGCTTGAGGCTCGCCACCAGGTACTTCCCGTCCGGCGACACCGCCAGGTTGTACGGCCCGCGCCCCGTCCTGAAGCGCCGGGTGATGGCCCACCCCGCGTGGTCCACCTCCACGATCTCGTCCGCCTTGTTGCACGCCACGTAGATCTTCCTGCCGTCCGCCGACGGCTGGGCCCAGGTGGGCGAGCAGCTCGGCGCCGGCATCGTCCCGCCCATGTCGTGGCCGGCGTGCATCGCGTGCGCGTCCAGCGCGATCGGCCCCTCCTGCCCGAGCGCCACGCTGAAGCGCCGCGCCACCTCGAAGCTCCGGGTGTCGATCTCCACCAGCTGGTCATCCATCATGCACGTCGAGTACTGCCAGAGCCCGTTGGGCGACACCCGGCTCCCGTGCGGCATGGTGCAGGTCTCGATCCGCGCCACCTCGGTGCTCGTCGGCGTGTACACCACCGACACCGACGACGGCACCATGAGCCCGTGCAGGTTGAAGTTCACCACGAAGGCGTAGAGCCCGTCCGGCGTCACGTCGAGCGAGGCGGGGAACTTCCCGAGGAAGATCCCGGGGCCGAGCAGCGTGTCGGGGCCCAGCGCGTAGCGCCAGTACTTGCCGTCGGGGTTGCCGTGGCCGGTGGTCATGTGGAGCACGCCGTCGCGCGAGATCTGCAGGCCGTGGGGGCCCTCGAGCTCGGTTGGCGCCTCGCCGGCCACGATGGTCTTCTCGAGCACCGCCCCGTCCGGCCCGAACCGCACCCGGTGGATCAGGTCCGCCGATTCCGCGCCCACGTACACCCAGTAGTTCGTGGCGGGCGGCGTGGGCCGCCCCTGGGCGAAAACCGGCAGGGCGAGCGCCACGCCGAGCGCGGCGAGGCCGATGGGGTTGCCGAAGCGGGATACGCGCATATCTCTTAGGTCGGCTGGAGGAAGACGCGGCCCGCCCGGGCCGCCGTTCGTCGGGTCCACTCGTGCCGGCCGGCTGGCCGGCCCTGCCTGGGAGCCATCACGTGCTGAAGCTAATGTCCCCGTCCCGCTCCGTGACACTGCTCGCGGCCTTCCTCCTCCCCGCGGCGCTCGGCGCCCAGGACGCGCCGCCCCCCGCAGTGGCCCGGATCGTGGTGGAGCCCGCCAGCCTCACCCTGCGCGTGGGCGACAGCGTCGGCATCAAGGCCACCGCCTACGACGCGCAAGGCAACGCCATCGCCGTCCCCTCCATGCGCATCGGGGCGCCGCGGAACGCGCTGCGGGTGAGCCGCACCGGCGTCACCGCCCTCGCCGCCGGCGACTACGAGATCACCTACGTGGCCGTCACCAGCGCCACCCCCGAGCCGGTGCGCGTCGTGGTCCCGGTCAAGGTCACCTGGCCCCGCCCCGCCGAGGTCACCGTCGCGGCCGACCCGGGCCGGCTGTACACCGGCGTCACCCTGGCCTTCCGCGCCCACGCGAAGCACGCCGATGGCAGCGCCCGCCCCAACGAGGCCATCACCTGGGCCTGGCGCAGCTCCAACCCCGCCGTGGCCAGCGTGGACCGCTTCGGCTACGTCACCGCGCATCGCGCCGGCCCCGTCACCATCAGCGCGGAGGCGGAGGGCGCCCGCGCCGAGGCGCGTACCACCGTGGTGGCCAACCCCGTCCGCTCCATCCGCATCGACATCGCCGACACGAAGATCCGCACCGGCGACGTGATCCACCTCAAGGCCACCGCCCGCACCGCGGCAGGAGCCCCCGTGGCGGACGCGCCGATCACCTGGAGCTACACCTACGTCCCTGACGACACCATCGCCGCGCCCGGCGCCACCGGCGTGGTGGATCGCGGCCTCTTCACCGCCGAGGTGCCGGGCCGCTACACGCTCCTGGCCACCTCGGGGAACGTGAGCGCCCGCGCCGTCCTCGAGGCCGCCCCCCGCGAGGCCCGCCGCCGCATCACCGTCACCGGCCGCGGCACCGTCACCAACGTCCACACCTCCGACTTCTGGCCCTACACCGGCCGGGACGGCAAGGACTACGCCCTCGTCGGCACCTGGGGCGGCGATGGCTGGGCCTACGTCATGGACCTGACGGACCTCGGCAACATCGCCAAGGTGGACTCCGTCAAGGTGGACGCGCGCATCATCAACGACGTCACCGTGTCGCCCGACGCGCGCTACGGCGTGCTCTCGCGCGAGGGCGCCTCGAACCGCCAGAACGGCGTCGTGCTCCTCGACCTCGCCGACCCGGCGCACCCGAAGATCGCCGCCACCTTCACCCAGGAGCTCACCGGCGGCGTCCACAACATGTTCGCCACCAACGACTACCTCTTCGCCATCTCCGGCGGCGAGCGCTACGTCATCGTGGACGTGCGCGACCTCGCCCACCCGAAGTACGCCGGCCAGTACGACCACCCCAACTCCTACGTCCACGACGTCTGGGTCCGCGACGGCATCGCCTACTCGTCGGAGTGGGGCACGGGCGTGGTGGCGGTGGACGTGGGGAACGGCAAGTGGGGCGGGAGCGTCGAGCACCCGAAGCTGATCGGCACCTTCCCGACCACCAGCGGCGCCACCCACGAGGTCTATCCGTACTTCCAGAAGAGCACCGGCAAGCTCTACCTCTTCCTCGGCGACGAGATCATGTCGCGCGAGGGCCGCGTCTGGGAGGGCACCAACTACTTCCAGGACCTCTTCGGCGCCGTGCCCAAGAAGGGCGGCGTGCCGCAGACTTCGGCCGGCTACACCCACATCATCGACTTCACCGACCCCGAGCACCCGGTGAACATCGCGCGCTACCAGCAGGAGGAGTTCGGCGCGCACGACATCATCGTCGAGGACGACGTGCTCTACCAGGCGTACTACGACGGCGGCGTCCGCATCGTGGACGTCTCCGGCGAGCTGGTCGGCAACCTGGCCACACAGGGGCGCGAGATCGCGGTGTATAAGCCCTTCGACCCGAACGGCTACACCCCGAACGCCAGCTTCGTGATGAACGCCATGCCCTGGAAGGGCCACGTCCTCTTCACCGACTTCAACAGCGGCCTCTGGGCCGCCAAGCTCGAGCCGCGCAAGGGCCTCACGCCGTAACGGCCGGACGCGTCCGGCCGCTACGAAGCGGAAGGGGCCGCCTGACGGCGGCCCTTTCTATTGCGTTGTCCCGAACCGGTACGGGATCCAGGGGTACGGGGCGGCGCTGGTGGACCGGATCGACGGCGACTTCTTCGGGGTGATGGGGCTGCCGGTGCGGCTGGTGCTGCGGCTGATGGAGGAGGCGGGGATCGCGTATCGTTTTCGCCAATAGGACGGCCGCCGTTCGGCGGCCGTCC
>JBGAOL010000286.1:0-5510 GCA_044221825.1 Gemmatimonadales bacterium | reverse complement strand
GAGTTTTCTCGAGCCGCGGTGCTGGCGTTTCGGGGCCGGGGGACGGGGCCGGGGGCCGGTCGACCAGCGCGAGGGGACGTCCCGCTGGAAACCGGGGCAGGGACTCCGGACGGAGCTGCGACCAGGAGTGGGGTTTCTGCCCGGGCGGTTGAAACGGGGGTGCTTCGACGGGTGGCTGCGAACCCGGTGGGGCCGGAGGTGGCGGCGTCGGCGCCCACGGGGGAGCCCGTGGCGGCGGCCGGGAACATGCCGACGGGACTGGGGGAGCCGGGAACGGGACGAGGGAAGCTGCTGACAGCACTGGGGAAGGGACTGACAGCCGCGGTGGAGGCGTGGATCGCCGTGGTGAGGGCGCTGACCGCCGCGGTGAGTGTGCTGAGTGCCGCGATGAGGGCGCTGACCGCAGGGTGAGGACCCGGACAGCCGCGGTGAGGGCGCCGACAGCGGTGGTGAAGGGGAGAACGGCCGCGGGGGAGACGAGGACAGCAGCGGGGGTGCCGCCGATCGCCGAGGGGGGGCCGCCGGTAGCCGAGGGGATGCCGCGGATAGCAGAGGGGATGCAGGTGACGGGAGCCGGGGGGCTGGCGACAGCACTGTGGGGGGTCCGGAACGGGACTGAGACCCTGGCGACCGCAGTGGTGGTGGCCCCGACCGCCGTCGCGGAAGCACCGATGGCAGGCGAGGAGGTGCGAATGGCGGATGTGATCAGGAGGGCGGGATCGGCGATGACGCGCGCATTGGAGGGGAGTACGGCGGCAGCGGCAGGGGAGGTGTGAAACGCGGCGGGTGAGCCATAGACAGGGGCGGGTCGGGGACGGGAGAGCATGGAGTTGTCCCTTCACCTGATGCTCCTCTCCCCCCCACGGCGCCACCTCCTCGTCCCCCGATCGGCGAATTGTCCCCGCCCGCTCGGCGCGAGAAAATGCGAACCGTCATTCTTCCCCAGCATCGCGTTTTCCGGGCACCAGGAGGGAACCATGCGCTTGTCCCGATTTCTGACTACCGCCGCCGTCACCGGCCTCGCCACCAAGGGGCTCATGATGATCCCCGCGTATCGCCGGCGGCATTCGCCGCGGTACCGGGCGTTCAAGTTGGCGCGGGCAGTGGGGGGCAACCTGTGGGTGCAGGCGGCGGCCGTGGTGGTCCTCACCTACCTGGCCCGCCGGGGCTCCACCACGGCCTAGGGGGCTGTCATGAAGCTCAAGCCGGTGGCGGAACAGGTGGTGGTGGTGGTCGGCGCCTCGAGCGGGATCGGGCGGCGCACGGCCATGCGCTTCGCGGAGCGCGGGGCGCGGCTGGTGGTGGCGGCGCGGGACGAGGAAGGGCTCACGTCCCTGGTGGACGACATCCAGCGCATCGGCCGCCAGGCCGAGGCGGTGGTGGCGGACGTCACGAAGCCGGAGGACATGACGGCGCTGGCCGAGCGGGCGGTGGAGAAGTTCGGGCGGATCGACACGTGGGCGCACTTGGCGGGTGTGTCGCTCTATGCCGAGCTCGAGGCGACCCGTCCCGAGGAGTTCCGGCAGGTGGTCGAGGTGAACCTGCTCGGCGTGGCGCACGGGGCCATGGCGGCCATTCCGCGGCTGCGAGAGCAGGGAGGCGCGTTCATCGCCGTGTCGTCGGTGGAGGGGCTGGTGTCGCTGCCGCTGCAGGCGGCGTATGCGGCGTCGAAGCACGGGGTGGTGGGGTTCCTCAACGCGCTGCGGGCGGAGCTCAAGGCGCACCAGCTGCCGGTGAGCGTCACCAACGTGATGCCGTCCACCATCAACACCCCGCTCTTCGACCATGCGCGCACCCGTCTCGGCGTGGAGCCGAAGGGGGTGTCGCCGGTGTACCCGGTGGAGGACGCCGCCGCGGCCATCCTGCACGCGGCCGAGCATCCGGTGCGGGACATCACGGTGGGGGGCGCGGGGCGGGTGCTCACCATGAGCCAGTTCATCTCGCCGGCGTTCACGGAGTGGGCTCTGGCCAAGTGGGCCATCCGGGGGCAGCGCACCGAGCGGGTGAAGGGCGACGATGCGCCGAACAACCTCTTCGAGGCGGCGCAGGATCACCTGACGGCGAACGGTCACCAGGAGGAGCGGCGGCGGAGCGCGCTGACGTGGGCGCAGACGGCGCCGGCGCTGGAGCAGGCGATTGCGGCGGGGCTGGTGGTGCTGCTGGCAGGGGTGGTGCGGCGGGCGTTCAGCGCCTGACGAAGCGGACCGGCAACCCCCGGCGACGCCAGGAGCGCGCTTTCCTTGCGGCGAGGCCGGGAAGGCAGACGGGGGGCTGGTGGGGTGACGAGCCCCGCTTCCTTGGTTCCTAGCCTGGGGAACGAGCCGCGGGATGCGAGCTCAGTTGACGACGCAGGCGGCGGCGCGGGCCACGTTCAGGCGGCCAGCCCCGAAGATGGCACGCGAGCCGACGAAGTCAGCGGTGCTGACGATACACCGCGCCACCGACCGTGAGGAAGCTCCCGTCGCGGCCTGCACCACCGCCGCGGCCCCGCTGACGTGCGGCGCGGCCTCGGAGGTGCCGGCGGCGAGGACGTAGCTCGTACTGCCGCAGGCGAAGGGCAGCGTGAGCTGGTACTGGCTGCAGACGGACAGGACGAGGTCACGGGCGTTGCCCACGGCGTTGTCGCCACCGGGCGCCATGAGGTCGACGCCGGTTCGGCCGCCGTAGTTGGAGTAGGAGGCGCGGCGATCGAACTCCGTCTGGTTGACCGGCGCAGTGGCGCCGACGCTGAGCACGTTGCCGAGCTGGGCGGGCACCGACAGGAAGTTGGCCGGGTCGGCGTCGAGGTCGATCCCGTCGTTGCCCGAGGAGGCCACGACGACGATGCCGGCGTCGGTGGCGCGGTCGATGGCGCGCTGGAGCAGGGCCACGAGCGTGGTGGCGCCCGGGATCGACATGTCCACGTAGCCGCCGAGGCTCATGTTGATGACGTTGCCCTTGGCGTCCTCGCGCACCCAGTTGATGGCGGAGATGATGTCCGCGAAGCTGCCGCTCCCGAGCACGTTGAGCACCTTGGCGGAGCAGAGCTTCGCGTCCGGCGCCACGGAGGCCATGCCGAGGCCGTTGGAGGAGATGTAGCCGGCGGTGGCGCTGCCGTGGAAGTTGTAGTCGTACCCGTCGAGGTCGCCGACGAAGAGCGGGGCGCTGATGAACGAGGTGAAGAGGCCCGGCACCAGCTTGTTGCGCAGGTCGATGTGGTCGGGGTCGATGCCCGTGTCGAGGACGCAGACCACCTTGCCCGCCCCGCCGGTGGTGGCACTCCACGCCTGAGCCGCGCGGATGCCCACCATGTTCCACTGCCGGCTGTAGAAGGCAGCACCGGCCTGGTTGGTGCCGGCCGGCAGGGCACCCACGAGTGCGGGGTCGAGGGTGAGGAGCGCATCGGCACCGATGGAGGGTGCGGGGATGAACTGGATGCTCAGATCCTGGGCCGTGGTCTCGACCCCGCCGAGGGCGCCCAGCTGCGCAGCGCCGGCGGCGCCGACCCCACTCACGATGGCCACGCGGAGGCCGGCGAGCCGGCGCTCGACGGTGCCGCCGAGGCCCTGGACGGTCTGGGCAAACGCGGCCGGCTCGTTGCCCTTGAAGGACACCAAATAGCGATCGGGTCGGCCGACGGGCGCGGCGAGGTTGGCGAGCGGGCGACGGACCTGGGCGGCGTCGGGGGCCTGCGGGTTCTCGGCGCAGGCGCCGAGGAAACCCGCCAGCATCACGACGGCCGCCCCGACATGGGAGCGAGCGCGGAAGGGCATGGAGTAGACGTCCTCAATGGGGGTGTGAGGGACTGCACCCCGCCCCACGGCCATGGGGCGAGGGGGGCACTACACGCGGCGCCTCAGTGCCGCGGCCGCTGCAACTCCCGCCAGTCCTCCTGGAAGGCCTGGGCGGGATTGAATCCGGGGGTGTCGCTCAGCAGGTACTCGCCCCGGGCATTGACCCAGGCGCTCGAGTAGCCGCCCACCAGCTCCACGCGCTCGTTGGTGCGCGGGTCCACGTAGGTCTCCACCCCGCGGATGGCCTGGCCAAACTGCTCGGCCATGCGGTCCTGGACCGCCTGGTTCTGGGCGTAGGTCTGGTTGATGGAGTTGCTGATGGACTCCTGCGCCTCGCGCCAGATGCGGTGGCGGTCCATGGCGCCCTGGCGCTGGATGTTGGCCACGTTGGCGAGCCAGGCGCCGATGGCGGCCTGGTACTGCGGGCTCGGCCGCACCGAGGCCACGATGGTGGCAAAGAGCTTGGCGTTGGCGTCGAGCTGGCCCTGCGGGGCCCAGACGCCGTAGACGTTGTAGCCGTTCAGGGTGTAGCTGGTGGCGGTCATGGCCATCCCGCCCTGCATGAGGGCGGCGCTGCTGGCCATGGGGGCCGCGATGGTGGCGATGGTGGCCGCCATCCACTCCTCGACCGGCTTCCCGCCGACCATGTGCGCCAGCCGGACCCGTCCCGCCTCGGCGCGCACGCCGCGGAGGTAGCCGGCGGCCACGGTCTGGTGATAGGTGGCGTCGAGTTTCTGCTGCTCGAGCTGCGCCACGCCCCGGAGCGGCTCGGCGGCGAGCACGCGGGCGCCCTGGCGGACGCGGGGGACCACCATGCGGGCCAGGAAGTCGGGCGGGGACATGAGGGGGGCGAGGTCGCACCCCATGTTGTTCATGGCCGACTGCTGGATGGACTGCTGCAGCATCTGGTCGTCGGACCAGGCCCAGGCGTAGGAGGGGAAGAGCTCGATGCCGGTGAGGCCGTCGGGGCTCACGGCGCGCCAGCGGAGCTGGATGATGTTCTGGGGGCAGCGGGCCATGTTCTGCGCCCAGGAGACGCCGCCCTCCACCTTCCAGTCGCTCGGCACCAGCAGGTGTGCCACCTCGACGGGCTGGCCCCAGCCCTGCGCGTCCATGACGCGGACCAGCTTCATGCGAAACACGGTGCCTCCCGCGCGCGCGGGCCGCTGCTGTGCGGCCATGGGAAGGGTCCCCGCCACGAGGACGGCGAGGACGAGGCTGGACCAGCGAGGCATGTTAGGGGAGCTCCCCGTCGGGGTGCCCACTAGAGTACGCAATTACGCGGAAAGCGCCACTGTGGCGCGGAGGCCACGCACGGACCGTCGGACCCGTCCTACGGTCTGGCGGGGAGGAACGCCTCGACGAGCGCGGGCCAGGCGCCGATGAAGGTCAGGTCGCTGTTGACGATGAGCGCGGCCACGACCTTCGACTCGGGGAAGATCACGAGGTAGGAGGTGCCGCCCATGGCGCCCCCGGTGTGGCTCACCACGCGCCGCCCGTGGAACTGGCGTGCGCCCCAGCCGATGCCGTAGCCGGTGGGGGAGCCGTCCCGCAGGCGCTGGCTGGTCCAGAGCGTCTCGGCCACCTCGCGGCGGAGGACGCGGCCGTCGAGGAGGTTCCGGCCCAGGCGGACGAGGTCCTCGGCGGTGGAAAGGAAACCGCCGCCGGCCCACTTGTAGCTGTTGTCCACGTACGGCGCGTTCTGGGCCGGGGCCTGCTCGCTGGCGTGGACGTAGG
>JBGAOL010000285.1:0-5520 GCA_044221825.1 Gemmatimonadales bacterium | reverse complement strand
CGACCTAGACCACTCTCCTACGTCGGCCCCCATGCGACAGATCCTCCTCGCACCGCCCCTCGCGCTCGCCGCCACCCTGGCCTGCGCCGACCGCGCCGCCTGGCCCGTCACCCCGGACGGCGTCGGCCCGATCCAGTTCGGCATGACCCCCGCCGAGGCCGCCTCGGCGGCGAAAGTCGCTACGCCTGGATTCTCCGACTCGAGCTGCGACTACTGGCACCCCGAGGCCGCCCCCGCCGGCCTTTCCTTCATGGTGGAGAACGGCCACGTGGTTCGCGCCGACCTGGACAGCGCCACCGTCCCTGGCCCGCGCGGCCTTCGCGTGGGCAGCCCGGTGAGCGCGGTAGAGGTGGTCTACGGCTCGGCGCTCCGGACCGAGCCGCACAAGTACCGCTGGGAGGAGGGGTGGCGATACTTGATTGTGCTGGCCCCGGACTCGAGCCGCGGGCTCATCTTCGAGGTGGACTCGCACGTGGTGCGGCAGGTGCGGGCGGGGCTGTGGCCCGAGGTGGCGTACGTGGAGCGGTGCAGCTAGCGGTGGCTGGAGTTCGCCGCGGGCTGAAGCCCGCGCCCCCTACTCCTCCACCCGCAACACCCGCCCCGGCTGCACCCGGCTCGCCGCCCGCGCCGGGATCCACGTCGCCAGCCCCACCACCGCCGCCAGCAGCAGCGCCGCCCCCACGATCGGCACCACGTCGAACACCGGGATGTCCGCGATCAGGCTCCGGAGCACCTGCGCCACCCCCACCGCCAGCAGCACCCCCGCCGGCAACCCCACCGCCGCCGCCGGCAGGCCGAGCCGCATCATCCGCCACACCACCTGCCCCGCGCGCGCGCCGAGCGCCAGGCGCACCGCGATCTCCTGCCGCCGCTGGCTCACCCCGTACGCCACCACGCCGTAGACGCCCACCAGCGCCAGCAGCAGCGCCAGCCCGCCCAGCGCGCAGGCCACCCCGCTCGAGAGGCGCACCGGGAGCCGCGCCAGCTCCATGCGCTCCGTCAGGGTTTCCGCCTTGACCACGATGGCCGGGTCGAGCGCGTCGGCCACCCGCGTCACCTCGCGGGTGATGGCGGCCACGTCGCCCCGCATCCGGAGCACCAGCACCATCCCCCGCGGGTCCGCCGGCGACGCCGGCAGGTAGCCGAAGTAGCCCGGCCGCTCCTGCAGCGACACGTGGTACACGTCGGCCGCGATACCGGTGACGCGGTACTTGACCTTGTTGGCCTCGAACAGCCGCCCGAGCGGCTCCTGCCCCGGCCAGAGGGCCTCGGCCATCCGCCGGCTCAGGATGGCGGGCTGCTCGCCCTCGCCCGTCACCTCCGCGTCGGTGAACAGCCGCCCGCTCACCAGCGGGATCCGCATCAGCGGCAGGTACGCCGCGCTCACCACGTTCCAGTCGGACTGGAGGGAACGCTCCTCCCCGTCGAGCGGCTTGGCCGGCTCGCCGTGGCGGGAGAGGAGCGGCAGCATCTCCGCCAGCGCCACCCCCTCGACGCCCGGCGTGGCCGCGAGCCGGGTACGGAGGTCGTCATAGAGCGCACGCGAGCGCGGCGCGTCGTAGCCGAGCTGGGGAAGGTTGAGGGAGAGGGAGACGATGCCGGCGGGGTCGTAGCCGGGATCGAGCGACGCCTGACGGAGCGCGCTCCGGAGCAGCACCGCGGAGCTGATCACCAGGCAGGTGCTCCCGGCAATCTGGATCCCCACCACCGCGGCGCGGAGCCGCCCAGGGCGGTGCCGCTCGCCCACCGTGGCGGCGGCGCCCTTGATGGCCGCGGCCACCGGGATCCGGGTGGCGTGGAGCGCGGGCAGCAGCCCGAACGCCAGCGCCGCCAGCGTGGAGAGCAGGAGCGCCACGCCGAAGATGGCGGGGTCGAGCGAGAGGTCGAGCTGCACCATCGAGAGGTCGAGCGAGCGGATGAGCACTGGCGGCAGCCCCACCGCCAGCGCCAGCCCGATCCCGCCGCCCGCCACCGCCAGCATCAGGCTTTCCGTGATGAGCTGCGCCACCAGCCGCCGGCGCGACCCGCCGAGCGCCAGCCGGATGGCGATCTCGCGCTGGCGCGCGATGCCGCGGGCCAGGAGGAGGTTCATGAGGTTGGCGCAGATCACCACCAGCACCAGCAGCGCCAGCCCGCCGATGGCCCCGCCCACGAGGCTGCCCTCGCGCTGGATCTCCGGGGCGTTGAAGAGGGCGCCGCGCTGGAGCAGCACCTTCGTGATCCGGCCCGGGTGTGACTCGTCGAGTCGCCGCCCCACGGCATCCACCTCGCGCTGCGCCTGCGGCACCGTGGCGTCGGGCGCCAGCCGGCCGATGACGTAGAGCCAGCTCGTCTCCGACTCGAGCAGCGAGTCGCGCCGGCGATCCACCAGCGGCTGCGCCTGCAGGGGGATCCACACATCCGCCGTCCGGAGTCCCACTCCCGCGAACCCCGGCTCCGCCACGCCGATGACGGTGAGGTGCGCGTGGTTGAGCTCGATGCCCCGGCCCAGGACGCCCGAGTCCCCGCCGAACGCCTCGCGCCAGAGCCGGTGACTGAGCACCGCCACCGGCGCCCCGCCCCCCGCGGCGCACTCGTCCGCGCCGAAGCCCCGGCCCAGCGACACCCGGGTGCCGAGCACGCTGAAGAAATTGCAGCTGACGAGCTGCCCCTGGGCGGTGCCGTCGCGCGCGCCCTCGAACGCCAGCCCGAGCTCCCCGTACGCCGCCAGGCCGCTGAACGCGCGGGCGGCCGCCTGGTACTCGCGATACTCGGGCAGCGCCAGCAACGACGTCATGCCGTCCACCCGGCGGCCGTAGTCCCCCGAGAACTCCTGGTAGATGTTGTAGAGGCGGCCGGGCTCGGCCACGGGCAGCGGCCGGGCAATGAGCGAATAGAACAGCGTGAAGACGGCGGTGTTGACGCCGACGCCGAGCCCGATGGTGAGGAGCGCGGTGAGGGTGAAGCCGGGGCGGGCGCGGAGACTCCGGAGCCCGTAGCCCAGGTCCTGCCGCAGCTGCTCCAGCCAGCGCCAGTGCTGCGCCTCGTGGAACCGCTCCTGCGCCCGGGTGACGTTGCCGAAGCTGCGCCGGGCGCGGGCCATCGCCTCGTCACGCGACAGCCCTTCGGTGGCCGCCAGCCGGTCGGCCTCGAGCTCCAGGTGGGCCTGGATCTCCTCGCTGAAGTCCTCGTCGCTGCGCGCGCTCATGGGGCGGCCAGCTCCGGCCCGAGCACCCGGCCCACGGCCTGCACCAGGCGCTGCCAGCGGTCCACCTCCACGCGGAGCTGCTTCCTCCCGGCGGTGGTGAGCGCGTAATAGCGGGCCCGGCGGTTGTTGGGCGACACCCCCCACTCGGCCGAGAGCCAGCGCCGCTTCTCGAGGCGCTGCAGCGCCGGGTAGAGCGAGCCGTGGTCCACGAGCAGCGTGTCGCCCGAGTCCCGCTGGATGGCGAGGGCGATGTCGTGGCCGTGGGCGGGGCCGCGGGCGAGGGTGCGGAGGATGAGGAGGTCGAGGGTGCCCTGCAGCAGGGCTTCGCGCTCGCCGGCTTGAGTAGACATTCTACCAGAGTAGGGATCTTCGGGTAGACTGTCAACAAGAGCGCCGGATTCCGGGCATGATGCAGGCGTGGAACGTGGCCTCACACGGGGCGGCGGGGTTTGCGCGAGGGGCGCACGCGCCGGATCTTGAGGTGAACGGGTCGCCCCGCGCGGCCCTGGCGGAGACGATGTGCGGACCACGAGCCGGGGACACCTCCAATGCCTTCCCTATATGCCACCTACATCGGCGGTCCCACCGCCCTCCTCGAGGTGGACGGCCTCCGCCTCCTCACCGACCCGACCTTCGACCCGGGCGGCACCGACTACCCGACGGCGGCCTACACCCTCCACAAGACGCAGCCCCCGGCCCTCGCCGCCGACGCGCTCGGCGCCATCGACGCCGTGCTGCTGAGCCACGACCACCACTTCGACAACCTCGACACCACCGGCCGAGCGCTGCTCGCACGTGCAGGGGCGGTGTACACCACCCTGGCCGGAGCCGCGCGCCTGGGCGGCAACGCCACGGGCCTGGCCCCCTGGGACGAGGTGCCACTCGGCCCCACCGTCCGCCTCACCGCCACCCCCGCCCGCCATGGACCTGACGGAGGCGACCGGGGCCCCGTCATCGGCTTCCTGCTGACCCTGGCCCACGGCCCCACCATCTACGTCTCGGGCGACACCGTCTGGTACGAGGGCGTGGAGGAAGTGGGGCGCCGCGCCCGGGTGGACGTGGCCTTCCTCAACCTCGGCGCGGCCAAGGTGGCCGTGGCGGGGCCGGCGCCGCTGACGTTCACGGCGGCGGAGGCGGTCCAGCTGGCGCGGGCGTGGCCGGCGACGCGGATCGTGCCGCTGCACTTCGAGGGGTGGGGGCACTTCACGGAGGGGGCGGCGGAGGTGCGGGAGGCGTTTGGGGCGGCGGGGATGCGGGAGCGGTTGGTGTGGCTCGAGCCAGGGGCGCGCACCGCGATCGCCTGACTCGTACGTTGCGCTGCCCGGGGAGGGAGGCCAACCGAGAACATCCGGGTGGCGGGGTTGGTGAGGGACGGTAGATTGGGGTTGTTGCGCGTGCGGGCACCCGAACAAAGAACCAGCCGGTTGCTCGGCATCGCCAGCATTACATCAATGCCCGTTCCAGACCGCCTCCAGACTCCACGACTCGTCCTTCGCTGCTACCGGCCGGAGGACGCACCGCTCCTCAAGGCCGCGATCGACGAAAGCCTTGCCCGGCTCCGGCCGTGGATGCCCTGGGCCCGCAAGGAGCCGACACCCGTCGCGGTGCTCGCCGAGCGCTTGGCCACCTTTGCCGCCAGCTACGCCGAGGGCACTGAGTGGATGCTCGGGATCTTTGCCCGCGACGAGGACCGCCTACTTGGTGGTACCGGCCTCCATCGGCGAGGTCCCGATCACGTCCTGGAGATAGGATATTGGATTCGGACCGGCGAGGAAGGACGTGGCTACGCCACGGAGGCGGTTGCCGCGCTTCGAGCCCAGGCTCGGGGCGTTCCCGGCATTACCCACGTCCGCATCTGCTGCGATCCCCGGAACCAGCGTAGTGCCGCGGTGGCAGAGCGGCTCGGATTCACCAGCCTCGGCGTCACCGCCTGCGTCGATCCCGAGGCCGATCCCGATCGCCTCGACACCCTGACGTACGAGTGGTCGCTCTCCGAGAGCCACACCAGCACCGGCGAAAGGACCGTGAATCTCGGACCGCCGCCCCGCTAGGCATGGCCTCCCTGCCCCGCTGCCCCCATTATTGCCGACTCCACCTCTGGATCCTGAATGCGACATCACCCTGCGGCAATGCTCCTCCTCACCCTGCTCGCCTGCAATCGAGCCGAGAAGCCCAAGGCCGCCACGCCACCGCCGCCCACACCGGCAATGGTGCCCCGCGCCGCTTTCAGCCACATCAGCTACCTCCAGGGCCGCTGGCGCGGCGTGGACGCGTCGGGCAAGGCCTTCTTCGAGAGCTACATCGCCCTCGACGACACCACCATGCGGAGCTTC
>JBGAOL010000284.1:0-5566 GCA_044221825.1 Gemmatimonadales bacterium | reverse complement strand
GACTACACCGATGGCGCGTGGATGAGCGGGAAGAAGGACAATCTGGTCAACATCGGCGGCTGGCTGGCAGACAACGACTGGGACCTCTACGAGGAGCTCCGCAACCAGATCGTCATCTACGAAGGGCTGCACACCTACGGCGGCATGGCGGGCCGGGACATGGAGGCCATGGCCATCGGCATCGAGGAGTGCGTGCAGGACGACTATATGCGCTCGCGGGTGGGCCAGGTGCAGTACCTGGGCGAGCTGCTCACCGACTGGAACGTCCCCATCGTGAAGCCGGTGGGCGGCCACGCCGTCTTCCTCGACGCCAAGGCGTTCTATCCCCACATTCCGCAGGGCCAGTTCCCCGCCCAGGTGCTCGCGGCCGAGCTCTACCTCGACTCGGGGATCCGGGCCATGGAGCGCGGCGTGGTGAGCGCGGGCCGGAATCCCGCCACCGGCGATCACTACTACCCGAAGCTCGAGCTCACCCGCCTCACGATCCCGCGCCGGGTGTACACCCAGGCGCACATGGACGTGGTGGCGGAGTCGGTGAAGATGGTGTACGACCGCGCCGCGGAGACCCGCGGGCTGCGGATGACGTACGAGCCGAAGTACCTGCGCTTCTTCCAGGCGAAGTTCCAGCGCCTCTAGCGGGGGTCCCATGCCGCCCACCGAACAGCAGCGCGCCCAGTCCATTCTCGCCTTCCGCGAAGAACTGGCGCGCCTCGAGGTGGCGGGGCTCGTGGCGCTTGACCCCGCGGTCCGCGAGCGCATCCGGCAGCACCACGACGCCGAGCTCGCCGCCCAGGGGGACGTGGACCTCACCCCCGCCGCCGCCCGGCTCTCCGCCGGCATGCGCATCGCCACGCTGCTCGGCACCATCGCGCTCTCAGCGGCCTATGCCTTCTTCGTGGGCGCGCACTGGGGGCAGCTCGCGCCGGCGGCGCAGCTCGCGCTGGTGACGCTCCCGCCCATCCTGCTCGCGCTCGCCACCCACGTGGCCGCGCGGCGCGAGCCGTCCGGCTACGTCGCGGCGCTCCTTGCCACCGTGGCTGCCATCGCCTTCGGCGTGAACCTGGCCACCCTCGGCGCGCTCTACAACCTTCCCGACTCGCGCGGCTTCCTCGCCGCCACCGGGCTCTTCGCGCTGCTCCTGGCCTACGGGTACGGCCTCACGCTCCCGCTCCTCGTGGCCATCGTGGGGCTCGGCGGCTGGCTGGCCACGCTCGGTGCCATTCCGCTCGGCCTCTGGTGGCATGACGGGCTCGGCCTCATGGAGCCGCTGATGCTGGTGGGGCTGCTGGCGTTCTCGGTGCCGGCCTGGAGCAAGGGGCCCCCGCAGTTCACACCCTGGTGGCGCGGGATGGGTGTGGCGGTGTTGCTACTGGCGCTCATGATGGTGCAGCTCAACGGCACCCTGACCCTCATTGGCGGGGTGGCGCCGGACACGGTGGCGCGCGCCTACAAGATCGTCGGCGCGGCGGTCCTCGCGGCGTTCATCACCTGGGGCGTCCGGCACGACGACCGCGTGGTCACTCGCGTGGCCGTCACGGGCGCCGTGCTGTTTCTCTTCTTCCGCCTGGTGGACTGGTTCTGGGACCTGATCCCCAAGTGGGCGTTCTTCCTGGTGGTGGGCGGGGCGGCGCTCGCGGTGCTGCTGGTGCTGCGCCGGTTCCGCGCGGCCCGGAGGGGGACAGCATGAAATGGGCTGTTGCGGCGGCCGCCCTCGTGGTGGCGGCCAATGCCATCACGCTGCTCTCGGTGACGCGCGAGCAGGAGGCCGGGCCGGCGAGCGTCGCCACGGTCCCGGTGTGCGAGCACCAGCTCGTGGGCGGGCCGGGCTCGGACCTGGCCCCGGCACTCCGCCTCGTGCTCGCTCCCGACTCAGCCGGCGCCGCGCCCGGCCTGGACACCGCCGGGCTTCGCGCGCTCGGTCACCCGACGGCGTTCGTCGCCGCAGTGGGGCACGTTCGTCCCGACCGGTTCCCCTGGCCGGTCGAGCGTCCGGCCTGGGTGCGGCTCCGCCCGGGCGGCGACTCGTTGCACCTGCTCGAGGTCGCCGAGGTGCGGCCGCGCCGGGAGGACCTGCTGCCGGACTCGGCGTCGTTCATCGTGCGCGCCCTCGTGGGCGCCCGCGAGCGGCACGACCCCCCGCCGTCGCCCGACGGGCACACCCACGCCGCCCCCGTTCGCTACACGCCGGGCGTCATCTATCCCGCCGTGCTCGGCGTGATGCCGGCCGAGCTGCACCTGAGCAGCGCGCGGATCGCGGCCCTTCGCGCCCAGGGCCCCGACAGCACGGCCTGCGGGGGCAACCGCTCGGTCCGGGTGGCCAACGGCGCCCGGGGCGGGGTCTGGGTGGAGTGAGCCAGCCGGGCCGCCTCCCCGCGGACCGGCTCTGCACGACGGTTCCGGGCCACCCTAGGCCAAGTGGGCCCGCCGCCACAACTTATGACGACGTCCGCGGGCGGGATGCCGTCCGGGGAACGGCGCCCTCCCCCCTTCCCGAACGCCACCTCACCCACTAGTTTCTTGCCCTCCTGATGCCCCTTGGTGTAACTGGCAACACGCCTGACTCTGGATCAGGAGAGTCCTGGTTCGAGCCCAGGAGGGGCAATACGGAAATCCCGCGACCGAACACGTCGCGGGATTTTTCTTTCTCTCCCCCCTTCAACCTCCCGGTGCGTCCCGGGATCCCATCGCCGGCGGGACGCCCCCAGCTTCCGCCGCTTCCCGCCCGATGCACCGCCCCCGGCCTGCCCGCTTGGCCATGAGGAGCCGCGTGTCGGCGGTCTGGAGCAGGAGCTTCGGGCTCGTGACCTCCGCGTCCAGTGGGGTGCCGGCCACGCCGGCGCTGAAGTTGATGTGGAACTCGGCCCCGTCGCCCAGCGTGATGGGCTCGGCCGAGATGGCCTGCCGCAGGGCCTCGATCCGCGCCAGGGCCGCCGCCTGCGGCGTTGCCGGCAGCAGCACCACGAACTCCTCCCCTCCGTAGCGCGCCACGAGGTCCGTCCGGCGCATCGCGCCGGCCAGGCGCTCGGCCACCGCGATCAGGACCGCGTCGCCGTGCGCGTGCCCGTGCTCGTCGTTGATCCGCTTGAAGTGGTCGATGTCGAGCAGCGCCAGCGACAGCGGCTGGCCGCTCCGCCCCGCGCCGTCCATTGCGGCGGCGAGGGCGCGGTCGAAGTGGCCCCGGTTGAAGACGCCGGTGAGCCGGTCCCGCGAGGCCAGGTGGAGCAGCCGCTGGGCCCGGCGCACGATGGTGACCGCCAGGATGGTGGCGATCCCCAGCAGCACCAGCCGGGTGGCGAGGTCCACCGGCGTGTACGGCCCGGCATCCACGGCGTAAGCGGGCGCGGCCAGGGTGTAGTTGGCGGCCGAGTACGCCCACAGGCCGCCATACTGGCCCAGCGCCAGCAGCCCCGCCACGATGCACACCCGTGCGTCGTAGCGGAGGCTCGTGGCCAGCACCGCGAGGAAGTACATCTCGAAGGTGACGTTCGAGTTGAGCGCCACCAGCGGCGAGCCGACCACCAGGAACGTGACCAGGGCGGTGCTCACCATCGACACGTCGAAGGCGCTCGAGGCGAAGCCGATCCACGGCCGCCACCGCCCGCCCCGCAGCAGGAGCCAGATCATTACCGCGATGACGCTCGCCACCAGCGTCACCGTGAAGCCGGTCACGTGGATCGGGACGCCGGGATGATGGGTGATGTTCCAGGTGGGCGCGAGCATCAGCAGCGCCATCGCGACGACCCGCACCCGCGCCACGACCAGCTCGCCCTCGATACCGGCGGCGGCGAGCGCGGGGTCGGGGCGGGCCCAGATGGGCGGGGCCTCGGCGCCCGTGGTGTACGCCGCGCGGACCGCCGCCGAGACGCGGGCCGTCATCCGCCCTCGGGCGGGGTGCGGGGCGGGCAGGGTCCGAGGGGGAGGGGAATCGGCATCTGACAGCAAGCAAGATGGAGGCCCCGCTACGCCTCCGCCAGCCGAGCGCGTGGGGGGAGCGGACGCCCGCAGGTGCCTGCCGACGCGCCCGGCTTAGTGGTGCGCCTTCAGCACCATCCGGATCATCCGCACGTTGAGCTGCAGGAACCGCAGCAGCTGGAACGGCACGAAGGTCCGCAGCCACACCGTCCGCTGCGTGGGGAACGGGGCATCCGAGTGGAACGGGGGAATGTCGCTCATGGGGGGCTCCCTCACTCCGGCAGCAGCGCCCAGCCGAGCCGGGCCTTCGCCTTGTAGATGAAGACGTGGTGCAGCACGTGCTTGATCCAGTGCGCCGCGAGGCCGATCTCGCCGTAGGTGTCCCCCAGCTCGCGGCCGTACTGCGGGTACGCCTGGTAGTCCGGCACCACCGGGTACATGGTCATCGCCGCCGCCGTGCCGGACCACAGGCCCGCCCCCGCCGACGCGATGCACGCCGCGCCCATCTGCGCCATCGAGGCGGTGTGGGTGCGCGACGGATCCCCCTTGGTGATGCGATCGGCGATCGTCTCCGCCACCGTCCGCCCCATCACGCCCGAGGGCATGCCGGTGCGCGGCGGGGAGGGGGTAATGTTGGTGCCCTTCGCGCTGGTGCGGGGGCGCGAGATCTGGTGCGGCGGCGCGAAGGCGATCCCCACCGCGAAGACGTTCCGGTACGCGGGCGCCTCGTAGGTCCGGGGCCAGTCGCTGGCCAGCCACTGCTCGTACGGCTTGCTGTCGTACGAGGCATCCACCCGCATGAACCCGCTCGGCGCAAACACCGTCGCCGAGATGTCCTCGCCCTGCCGGTCGTAGGCCTTGAGGTCGGCGCCGCGGAAGGGGGGCAGCAGCATGGCGAAGTCGAATCGCAGCGTGTGGTCGCTCCCATCCAGCGTCTCGTAATGGATGACGCCGGGCTCCACCCGCTGCACGTGCGCCCCCAGGATCGGCGTCACGGCACGCTCGCGGAACAGCGACTCCGTCCACATCCGGCTCGAGGTGATGAACCCCTGCTGGTCGAACCACATCCCGCCCACGCCGAAGTCGCCGAGCTCGGCCTCGTTGGTGAGGTAGACGATCTCCGCCTTGTCGCGGAGCCCCCGCATCCGGAGCTCGTGCTCCACGTTGAAGGTGTACTCGAACGCCGCCCCCTCGCAGGTGCAGGTGCCGTGCCCCATCCCGATCACCAGCACCTGCCGCTCCCCCCGTTCCAGCTTCCGGATCACCTCGGCGAACGCCCTCGCCGCCTCGTCCGCATGCCCGGCCGTGCACACGGAGAGCGAGTGCCCCTCGGGCCCGAGCCCCGGCGTGGCGCCGAAGTTGAGCCTGGGGCCGGTGGCGTTGATCAGGTAGTCGTACGTGAGCCGCTCCCGCGTCCCGGCGGTCCCGGGCGCCGTGGACTCGAGCTCCACGCACGGCCGCGCATCCTCGGCCGTGCCCTCGGGGTAGATGGCCACGCCCTTGGCCTGCTTGAAGACGATTCCCTGCCGGGCATAGATGGGCGCCAGCGGGAAGGTCACGTCCGCCGGCGTCATCCGCCCCACCCCCACCCAGATGTTGGAGGGAATCCAGTTCCACTTGGAGTTCGGGGAGGCCACCACCACCTCGTGCTCCC
>JBGAOL010000283.1:0-5816 GCA_044221825.1 Gemmatimonadales bacterium | reverse complement strand
GGCGAGGTACGTCAGCACCAGCACCAGGAACGCCACGTCGAGCGCGTTCTCCTCGATGGGCAGGGCCTCGAGCTCGCCCCGACGCAGCTCCACGTTGGCCAGCCCGCCGAGCCGCGCCCTGGCCGAGCGCAGCATGGCGGGCGACGCGTCCACGCCGATCACCCGCCCCGCAAAGGCCGCGAGCGACTGGGTGAGCTGCCCCGTGCCGCAGCCCAGGTCCGCCACCAGCCACGTGGGCTCGAGCAGCCCGAACAGCGGCAGCACTTCCGTGCGCGCCCCGAAGAGCTCGAGCCGGAGCCGGTCCCACTGGCCGGCCGCCGTGTCGAAGAACGCCTCCGACCGCGCCCGCCGCTCCGCCAGCACGCCGCGCAGCCGCTCCGCGTCGCGGAGCGCGCCCGGCGTGGCACCCGCCTGCTCCCGCACCACCTGCCACAGCCGCCGGGCGTCCGGCTCGAGGTCCGCCAGCGACATCCGGTAGAGGCGGCTGGCGCCGTCCGCCCGGGACATCACCCAACTATCGTCGGCCAGCACCTTGAGATGACGGCTGACCGTGCTCTGGGGCAGCTGGAGCACCGCGCAGAGCTCGCCGACGGTGAGCTCCTGCCGCTCGAGGACGAGCAGCAGCCGGTTGCGGGTGGCATCCGCCAGCGCCTGCAGGCGGGCGACGATCGGGACGGTCAGGGCGGCTCCAGGTCTATCCTGTTATCCGGATAATCAAATGACATGATGGGGTCCCGTCAAGCCTCCGCTTGCTCCGCGCAGGGGCGGGCGAGCTTGACATAGTGTGTCGTAAACACCATTATGGTGTCGCGTACACACTATCTCGGAGGATCCCATGCTCGGCTACCTGAAGGCGTCCCCCACCACCTACGTCCTCCATTACAGCGGCGGCCGGCTCCGCCGGGAGGGCCCGGGGCTCGCGTTCGTCTACCTGCCGGCCACCTCCACCGTGGTCGCGGTGCCGCTGGCCAGCAGCGATCTGCCCTTCGCCTTCCAGGAGGTGACGGCGGACTTCCAGCAGGTCACCGTGCAGGGCCGCATGACGTACCGCGTGGCCCGGCCCAAGGAGCTGGCGGGCGTGCTCGATTACTCGGTGTTCCCGACCGGCGCCTATCGCTCGGACGACCCGGAGAAGCTGGGCGAGCGCCTCGTCACCGCCGCCCAGGGCCTGGCCCGCGCGGCGCTGGAGCAGGCGCACTTGCGCGAGGCCCTGGGGTCCGCCGGGGTCTTGGGCCGAGCCATCCACGACGGCCTCCGCGGCTCCGCCACGGTCCGGCAGCTCGGCATCGAGGTGCTGGAGCTCTCGATCACGGCGGTGCGGCCCACGCCCGAGATGGCCCGCGCGCTCGAGGCCGAGGCGCGGGAAGCGCTGCAGCGGGAGTCGGATGAGGCCATCTACAGCCGCCGCAACGCGGCGGTGGAGCAGGAGCGGCGCATCAGGGAAAACGAGCTCAACACCGAGATCGCGGTGCAGGAGAAGCAGCGCCGCATCCGCGAGACCCAGATGGCGGCCGACGTGGCGCTCGAGGAGCAGCGCGCCACGCTCATCGAGCGGAAGGCCGCCAACGAGAAGGTGGACGCCGATGCCCGTGCCTACGCCCTCACCGCCACCCTCGAGCCGCTGGCGCGCACCGACTGGCGGACCCTGATGGCCGTCAACGCGGGCGCCGGCGACCCCCGCGCCATGGTGGCCCTGGCTTTCCGCGAACTCGCGGAAAACGCGGGCAAGATCGGCCAGCTGACGATCACGCCGGAGCTGCTGACGTCGCTGCTCCGGCCGGAGCGGAAGTGATGCCCATCGAGAAGGTGGTGATCGTCACCCGCCGCACCCGGCTGGAGGAGCTGCTGGTCCGCTTCAACACCCGCGGGCAGGCGCGCTTCTACCTGGAGCGCGCGGGCGCCGACTGCGCCGATTACGAGCGGGAGGACGATGCCTACCGGGCGGCGCTCGACACCGTGCGCCGGCAGCTGGACCTCGGTGTCCCCCGGCAGGTGGTGGACCGCACGCTGGTGCCGAGCTTCGTGTTCCGCCCGGGCGACCTGGTGGTGACGGTGGGGCAGGACGGCCTGGTGGCCAACGTGGCGAAATACGCCACCGGCCTCCCCCTCCTCGCCGTGAACCCGGATCCGGCCCGCTTCGACGGGGTGCTGCTGCCGTTCCGCCCCGCGGAGGTCCGCCGGGCGGCAGACGACGTGGCAGCGGAGCGGGCCACGCTCGCAAGCGTGACCCTGGCGGAGGTGACGCTCAAGGATGGCCAGCACCTCCGCGCCTTCAATGACCTCTTCCTCGGGGCGCGGACACACGTCTCGGCACGCTATCGCCTGGCGGTCGAGGGGCGGCAGGAGGTGCAGTCCTCCAGCGGCGTGCTGGTGTCCACGGGCGCAGGCTCGACGGGCTGGATGTCGTCGGTGTTCAACATGGCGCGGGGCGTGGCCGGGTTCGTGGGCGGCGAGATTGGAGGCGGGCTCACGCTGGCGTGGAGTGACCCGCGCCTCCTCTACGCCGTGCGCGAACCCTTCCGAAGCCGCACCTCGGGCGCGGACCTCGTGGCGGGCCTGCTCCCGGCCGGCGGGGCGATGGTCGTGGAGTCGCGCATGCCCAGTGGCGGGGTGATCTTCAGCGACGGGATGGAAGACGACTACCTTCGGTTCGAATCGGGCGCGATCGCGGAGATCCGCGCTGCAGCGGAAGTGGCATTGTTGGTCACACCAGCCAGGGCGGCATGAGCGAACTTCGGGTCACGGTCGACGTGGTGATGTTCACGATCCGCGAGGGGCACCTCGCAGATGCTCCCCTGATGCGCCGGGGCATCGCACCGTTCGCGGGGTCATGGGCCATTCCCGGCGGCTTCATCCTGCCGGGGGAGCCGCTCGAGGAGGCCGCGCGGCGGGAGCTCCAGGAGGAAACCGGCATCCGCGACGTATACCTGGAGCAGCTCTACACCTTCGGTGATCCCGCACGGGACCCGCGCGGCCGGGTGGTCACGGTGGCGTACTACGCGCTCATCGCCGCAGATCAGGCGCCCCGTGCGGGGAGCGACGCGGCGGACGCGCAGTGGTGGCCCGCAGCCGCCCTGCCCGAGCTGGCCTTCGATCACCGCGCCATCCTCGACTACGCCCTCGAGCGGCTCCGCAACAAGCTCGAGTACACCACGGTGGGCTTCCAGTTGCTTCCCGAGGCGTTCACCCTCACCGAGCTGCAGGCGGTTTACGAGGCCATCCTGGGCCGGGAGCTCGACAAGCGCAACTTCCGCCGGAAGATCGAGCTGCTCGATATCCTGGTGCCCGTGAAGGGAGCCCAGCGCGGCGGCCGCACCCGACCGGCGCAGCTGTACCGATTCGCGGCCCGCAAGTTCGAGAAGCTGAAGGACAAGGGCATCCTCTTCCCCTTCTGAGCATGCACCAGCCGTGACACGGCCCGCCCACCACCGCCCCGGTGGCGGCTTCCAGAACCCCGACCCCGCCGGCCGCCCCCGCGCGCTGGGCGAGCTGGTGCGCTGGTTCCGTGAGCGCGAGCGAACCCGGCGCGAGCGCCCCGACCCGCCGCCCGATGCCTTCCCGCGCGCCACGCCGGTCTTCGGCCAGGCCACCCGGCCCGGCGACCTCGCCGTCACCTGGCTGGGCCATTCGAGCGCCGTCCTCGAGTTTCACGGGCTCACCGCGCTCACCGACCCGATCCTGACCACCTACGCCTCGCCGATCCCCATGCCGAGGCTCGGCCGCTGGGTGCCGGCTCCGGTGGAGGTGGAAGGGCTGCCCGAGATCCACCTGGTCCTGATCTCGCACAACCACTACGACCATCTCGACGCCCCGACGGTGAAGGCGCTGGCGCGGCGGTTTCCGGCCGCCACCTGGTGCACGCCGCTCGAGAACGGCGGACTGCTCCGCCGGCTCGGCGCCGCGTTGGTGCAGGAGATGGACTGGTGGGACGGCATGGAGCTGGCGGGCGGAGCCCGGGTGTCCTGCACCCCCGCCCAGCACTTCAGCGCGCGCGGCCTCCACGACCGGGACCGGGCCCTCTGGGGCGGGTTCCACCTGCAGGCCGGAGGCCGCGCCGCCTGGTTTGCCGGCGACACCGGCTACTTCCCCGGATTCCGCGAGATCGGTGCCCGCCTCGGCGCGCCGGACCTGCAGCTGGTCCCGACTGGCGCCTACGACCCGCGCTGGTTCATGAGTCCCGTGCACATGGACCCGGAGGAGGGCGTGCAGGCCGCCCGCGACGTGGCGGGCGACATCGCCCCGCGGATGGTCCCGATCCACTGGGGCACCTTCAAGCTCACCGACGAGCCGATGGACGAGCCGCCCCGGCGCACGCGCGAGGCGTGGCAGGCCGCCGGCCTGCCTGACGAGCGGCTCTGGCTGCTCCGGCATGGGGAGACGCGGCTGCTTGCTGCGGGGGAGCCCGGGCCATAGGTTGGGCGCTCCCCAGTCCGGGCAGGATCCATGACCGCGTTCTATCCCCCCGCCGCCCGCGCCCTGCAGGACGAGTTCGACAGCCGCCGCCTGGCCGACCGGCTGGAGCAGATGATCGTCCACCAGGCCTTAACGCCTGCCGACATCGAGTTCATCCAGCGGCAGCGCCACTTCTTCCTGGCGACCGTCGACGCGGCGGGCATGCCCCAGTGTTCCTTCAAGGGCGGCGATCCCGGCTTCATCCGGGTGACCAGCGCGCGCGAGCTGCTCTTCCCCTGCTATGACGGCAACGGGATGTTGCTCTCCGCCGGCAACGTGGCGGCCACGGGGAAGGCAGGCCTGCTCTTCTGCGACTTCGAGGCGGGCAAGCGCCTGCGCGTGAACGGCACCGCCACCCTCCTCCGCGACGATCCCCGCCAGCACGACTTCCCCGGCGCCTTTCTGCTGGTCCGCGTCGAGGCCGAGGCCATCTTCGGCAATTGCCCGCGCTACCTGCCGCGCTATGCGCTGGTGGAGCCTTCCCCGTATGTGCCGCGGGAGGGATGCCTGCCCCTCGAGCCCGAGTGGAAGTCAAAGCCCGGGCTGGCCGAGGTGGTGCCGCCGCGGCGGGCATGAGGCCGGGCTCGGCGGCATGTGCGCCGGCGCGGATCGGCGCTCGTGGGGCCGGGCCGGGTGTTGGGGGAGCCTGGTGTGATTCACCGCGGAGACGCGGAGGCGCGGAGGGCCGCAGAGGAACTGCCCGGGGATGGTGGGCTCGCCGCTGGGTGAGCCAATGATGTTCTTGTGGGTGTCCGTTCGGGTCCGGCAACGTCCCCGCCGCTCCGCGGAGCCTCATTAGAAGCTGTCAGAGCCCGGGTCGGCAATGCGCCGACCCGGGCTCGAGTTCTCTGCGGCCCTCCGCGGCTCTGGGGCGAGACTCACCGAAGCCAGCCCCCACGGCGACCGCTCAGTCGAGCCCCGACCCGCCGAGTCCCACCGCCGCCATCAGGAAGGCGCCGCGGAAGGCCAGCTCGCGCAGGCGCTCGTAGCGGTCGGAGGCGCCGCAGTGCCCCCCGGTGAGGCCCACGTGGAAGAGGAGCGGGTTGGGGTCGGTTTTCATGGCGCGCAGGCGGGCCACCCACTTGGCCGGCTCCCAGTACATCACCTGGCTGTCGTGGATCGACGTGGTCACGAGCATCCACGGGTAGGCCTGGGCCCGGACGTTGTCGTACGGGGAATAGCCGAGGAGGTAGGCGTACTGGGCCGGGTCCTGCGGGTCGCCCCACTGCTCCCACTCGGGGGCGGTGAGCGGGATGCTCGGGTCGAGCAGGGTGTTGATGACGTCCACGAAAGGCACGTCGGCGATGAGCGCGCGGAAGATGTCGGGACGCTCGTTGGCCACCACGCCCATGAGGAGCCCGCCG
>JBGAOL010000282.1:0-5614 GCA_044221825.1 Gemmatimonadales bacterium | reverse complement strand
CCGCCCGCTTCCCGGCGGCGCGCCGCGGTGCTCATCGGCGACCGCCGGCTCCGCGGCCTGGTGGTGGCCGAGCTCAAGCGCCTGGCCTACGACGTGCGCGCCGACCTCGAGGGGGTGGGCGCCGAGGACCTGGTGGTGGCGGATGGCGCCTCGGATGGCGCGCTGCCGGGCCGGGTGGTGCGGCTTGGTGCCTCCCCGCAGCTGCGCGACGTGCAGGGCGCGCTGCGCGAGGCGCATCGTTAGGCAACCCTGCGACGCGCCCACCGGGCCCGGCCGTGGCCGAGGGGGCGACCCGCGCGCATGAACGGCCGTTCACGTCTTCCCGCGCGCTGATTCCCAAGCCCCCCGGACCGACGTAGCTTTCGCCCCGGATGGGCACCCCGCCTCACGCCAGCCTGACGCTCCTCACCAACCTGGAGCTCTTCGCGCCGGAGCCGCTTGGCCGGCGGCACCTGCTCGTGGCCGGTGGCCGCATCGTGTGGATAGGCGAGTCCGTGCCGGCACTGGACGGGGCCCTCGGCGCCAAGGCGGTGGACCTCGCGGGCCGGCGGGTGATCCCGGGGCTGATCGACGCCCACGTGCACCTCACCGGCGGCGGCGGCGAGGCGGGCTTCGAGACCCGGGTGCCGCCGGTGCCGCTCACCCGCTTCACGCTGGGCGGCATCACCACGGTGGTGGGCCTGCTCGGCACCGACGACCTCACCCGTGCGCCGGCCGACTTGCTGGCCACCACGCGCGGCCTGAATGCCCTCGGCCTGTCGGCGTACTGCTTCACGGGCGGCTATCACCTGCCGCCGGTGACGGTGACCGGAAGCGTCCGCGGCGACATCGTGCACTGCGACCCCGTGCTGGGCGTGGGCGAGGTGGCGCTGAGCGACCATCGCTCGAGCCAGCCCACGCTCGAGCAGCTGCTGCAGGTGGCGGCCGAGGCGCACGTGGCGGGGCTCATGACGGGGAAGGCCGGCATCGTCCACCTGCACATGGGCGACGGCGCGCGCGGCCTCGAGTTGGTGCGCCGCGCCTTGTCGGAAAGCGAGCTCCCGGCCCGGGTGTTCCACCCGACGCACGTAAACCGCCGCCGCGCCCTCTTCGACGAAGCAATTGCGCTCGCCGCGAACGGCGTCACCGTGGACGTGACCGCCTTCCCGGTGGGACCGGACGAGGATGCCTGGTCCGCCGAGGATGCGCTGCAGCGTTACTGGGCGGCGGGTGCGCCCGCGGAGCGGATCACCGTCAGTTCCGATGGCGGCGGCTGCCTGCCCGAGTTCGACGCGGACGGCCGCGTGGCCCGCATGGGCGTCGGGGACCCGGGCGCCCTGGCGGGAACGCTCCGGGCGCTGCTTGGGCGCGGCGTGCCGCTCGGTCAGGCGCTGCCGCCGTTCACGGCCAACGTGGCGCGGGTGCTCCGGCTGGAGCGGAAGGGTCGCCTCGCGGTGGGCGCGGACGCGGACCTGGTGGTGCTGGACGAGGCAGGCAACGTGCAGGACGTCATGGCGCAGGGCCGCTGGCACGTGCGGGCCCGGCGTCCGGTGGTGCAGGGCCCCTTCGAGGAGGCAGCACGATGAGTCCGTCGCCCGTGGCACCCGGCGAGGAACGTGGGTACATCATCCCGGTGGGCGGCGCCGAGGCCAAGGCGCACGACTCGCCCATCCTGCGGCGCTTCGTGAAGCTGGCGGGCGGCCGCCAGGCGCGCATCGCCATCATCCCCACCGCCTCACTGATGGCGGACACGGGACGGCGTTACGAGGGCGTCTTCCGGGAGATCGGCGCGGGCCACGCCGAGGCGCTGGCCTTCGAGGAGCGGAAGGACTGCGGCGAGTCGGACGAGCTCACCAAGCTCGACCAGGCCACCGGCATCTTCCTCACCGGCGGCAACCAGCTCCGCCTGGCCACCATCCTGGGTGGCACCCCGGTGGCCAAGAAGCTCCGCCTGATGAGCGCCGCCGGCGTCCCGGTGGCGGGAACCTCGGCGGGGGCGGCGTTCCTGTCGGAGCACATGATCGCCCATGGCGATGAAGGCGCATCGCCACGAGCGGGTAGCGTGACGCTGTCCCCGGGGCTGGGCCTCACCAACCGGGTGGTCATCGACCAGCACTTCCGCCAGCGGGACCGGCTGGGGCGGCTGCTCACGGCGCTGGCCTACAATCCCTTTGCCATCGGGCTCGGGCTCGACGAGGACACGGCCGCGTTCATTGCGCCAGACAACACGGTGGAGGTGGTGGGCTCGGGCGCCATCACGGTCATCGACCCGGCGGGGCTCGAGTTCAGCTCCATGGACCAGGCCTCCCGCAACGACCCGGTGTGCATGCTCGGCATCAAGCTGCACATCCTGATCCCGGGGGCCACGTTCAACCTTCATACCCGCGAGGCGAACGCGGGGCAGGTGGCGTCGGGCAAGGGCTGAAGCCCGCCGCCAGACCCTGACGAAGGGATCTTCACAGGCCGCCGGGGATCTTCCGCGATCCCCCGGCGGCCTGTAGCATAGGCGGGCCAGTCGCGCCCCTGACACGACGCTCGCGGGACCCCCAATGAAAATTCTCGACCGCTCGGTGTACGTCGGCCCCAGCCTGTACGCCCTCTTTCCCGTCATCCGCCTGGACCTGGACCTGGGGGAGCTGGAGCAGTGGCCCACCGGCCGGCTCGGGCCGGCGTTCGTGGACACCCTGTTCCAGCTCCTGCCGGGCCTGCACGAGCACGGCTGTTCGCACGGCGAGCCCGGCGGCTTCCGGCGCCGCTGCACCGAGGACGAGGGCACCTGGCTCGGTCACGTGCTGGAGCACGTGGCCATCGAGCTGCAGCAGGCCGCCGGCGAGCCGGTGACCTTCGGCAAGACCCGCGGCGCGGGCCGCGACGGCACCTACACCGTGGTCTACGAGTACCGCGAGCAGGACGTCGGGCTCGAGGCCGGGAACCTGGCGCTCACCCTGCTCGCCTCGCTCCTGCCCGAGGCCATCCGGCCCCCGGGCGTGGTGCCGGCCAGCTTCCGGGCCGAGGCGGAGCTCGAGGACTTCATCCGCTTCGCGCAGCGGCGGCACCTGGGGCCCAGCACCGCGTCGCTGGTGCGCACCGCCGAGGCGCGCGGCATCCCGTGGCTGCGGCTCAACAAGGCGAGCCTCATCCAGTTCGGCCACGGCATCCACCAGCAGCGGATCCAGGCCACGATCACCAGCCGCACCCCGCATATCGCCGTGGAGCTGGCGAGCGACAAGGAGGAGACCAACAAGATCCTCGCCAACCTGGGGTTGCCGGTGCCCAAGCAGCGCCTGGTGCGGAACGTCAACGAGGCGGTGCGGGCCGCGGAGGCCATCGGCTACCCGGTAGTGGTGAAGCCGTACAACGCCAACCACGGGCGCGGCGTGGCCATCCACCTCACCGATGAGGCGCAGGTGCGGGCCGCCGTCCCGCTGGCGCAGGAGCACTCGAGCAGTGTCATCATCGAGAGCTTCATCACCGGCGAGGACCACCGGATGCTGGTGGTCAACGGCCAGCTGGTGGCGGTGGCCAAGCGCGTCCCCGGCCACGTGGTGGGCGACGGCACCCACACCATCGAGCAGCTGGTGGAGCTGGTGAACCAGGACCCGCGCCGCGGCGTGGGCCACGAGAAGGTGCTCACCCGCCTCGAGTTCGACGCGCAGGCCGATCGGCTGCTGGCCGGCAAGGGCTACACCCGCCTCACGGTGCCGCCCGCGGGGGAGATGGTGTTCCTCCGCTCCACCGGCAACCTGAGCACCGGCGGCACGTCCATCGACGTCACCGACATCGTGCATCCCGACAACGTGGAGATGGCGGTGCGCACGGTGCAGGCGCTCGGCCTCGACGTGGGCGGGGTGGACTTCCTGACGCCCGACATCGCCGTCAGCTACAAGGACAACGGCGGCGCCATCTGCGAGGTCAACGCCGCCCCGGGCTTCCGCATGCACACGGCGCCGAGCGAGGGGCGCGCGCGCGACGTGGCCGGGCCCGTGCTCGACATGCTCTTCCCGCCCGGCACCCCGGCCCGCATCCCCATCGCGGCCATCACCGGCACCAACGGCAAGACCACCACGTCGCGCATGCTGGCGCACATCCACAAGCTGGCCGGCAAGACCGTGGGCCTCACCACCACCGACGGCGTGTACATCGGCGGCCAGTGCACCGTGAAGGGCGACATGACCGGCCCCGTGGCCACCCGAATGGTGCTGATGGACCCGCAGGTGGAGGTGGCGGTGCTGGAGGTGGCGCGCGGCGGCATGCTCCGTGCC
The DNA here is from genome assembly GCA_044221825.1 of Gemmatimonadales bacterium. Classification (GTDB taxonomy): domain Bacteria; phylum Gemmatimonadota; class Gemmatimonadetes; order Gemmatimonadales; family GWC2-71-9; genus JADJOM01. The sequence continues at coordinate 1,373 of JBGAOL010000282.1, read as the reverse complement.
GGGCTCGGCACGCGGTTCATCGACGTGGCGGCGGTGCTCAACGTCCAGGCCGACCACCTGGGCCTCAAGGGCGTGGAGACGCTGGAGCAGCTGGCCCAGGTGAAGCGCATTCCCATCGAGGTGGCCAAGGACACCGCGGTCCTCAACGCCGACGACCCGCACTGCCTCAAGATGGCGGGCTACAGCGAGGCGCGCTTCGTCTGCTACGTGACGCTCAACCAGAGCCACGCCCTGGTGCGCGAGCACATCCGCGCCGGGGGCCGCGCCGTGGTGCTGGAGGAGGGCGTCAACGGCCAGATGATCACCATCTTCGACCGCGGCGCGCACATCCCGCTGCTGTGGACGCACCTCATCCCGGCCACCCTCGAGGGCCGCGCCATGCACAACGTGCAGAACGCGATGTTCGCGGCGGCGCTGGCGTTCAGCATGGGCGTCAAGCTCGAGGACATCCGGCACGGCCTGCGCACCTTCGACACCACCTTCTTCCAGGCGCCCGGCCGCATGAACGTCTTCGACGAGCACCCCTTCAAGGTGATCGTCGACTACGGCCACAACGCGCCGGCCATCGACGCCATGTGCCGCCTGGTGGAGCGGCTCGAGCCCCGCGGCCGCCGCCTCGTGGTGGTGGCCGCCCCCGGCGACCGCCGCGACGAGGACATCCGCGAGATCGCGAAGACCTGCGCCGGACGCTTCGACCACTACATCTGCCGCCGCGACGACCGGAGCCGCGGCCGCGGCCACGACGAGGTGCCGAAGCTGCTGGAGGCGGGCCTCCGCGAGTGCGGCGTCCCGGCCGAGCGGATCACCGTGGAGCCGGAGGAGGTGGACGCGGTGGCGCGCGTCCTCGAGATGGCGCGTCCCGACGACCTCCTCCTCATCTTCGCCGACCAGACCAGCCGCACCTGGAAGCAGGTGATCAACTTCCGCTCGGGCCACGAGGCGCCGGTGGAGCGTGCCCCCGCCCCCGCGCCCGTGGCGGACACCTTGCCCCCCGGCCCCGCCCTCGGCGACCTCGGCTCCCTGGTCCGCGACGAGCGCGGCGTCCGGCTGGCGCGCGAGCCGGAGGAAGCTGATTAGCTTGGGCGTGCCCATGACGGCCCCGTCGCCTCCCCTCGTCCTCGCCGACTCCCGCCGGCTCACCGGGCCCAGCCTCCTGCTGGACCGGCCCGGGGCCGTGCTCGTCGTGAACCTGGCGGGTCACGACCCCGATGGCGCCGTCGCCGCCTGGCAGGACGCCGTGGCCAGCGTGCTGGAGATGGCGCGCCCGGACGACCTGCTCCTCATCTTCGCCGACCAGACCAGCCGCACCTGGAAGCAGGTGATCAACTTCCGCTCGGGCCACGAGGTCCCGGTGGAACGCGCCCCCGCCCCCG
>JBGAOL010000281.1:0-5669 GCA_044221825.1 Gemmatimonadales bacterium | reverse complement strand
CCCCCGAACGACGGCAGCCACCCCGTGAGCCAGAGGTCCGGCAGCCCGGTGACGTGATCCGAATGGAGATGGGTGAGGAACACCGGGCCGACGGACCCGCTCCGCACCCCGGCCTGCTCCAGCCGGATGGGCACACCGCGTCCCGCGTCGAACAGCAGCCGGGGCGGCCCCGCTTCCACCAGGGTGGCCGGGCCGAGCCGGTCCATCCGCGCCTGCGGTGTGCCGGTGCCGAGCAGGGTGACCACGATGGAATCGCCGGCGGCGGGTGCCTGGGGTGGGGCGACGAGGACGGCGTGCAGGACGAGGGCGGCGATCATGGCGGTCACCCGGTCGGGGGTCGCAACTCAGGCCGGTACGGCAGTGCCCTCAATCCTTGGCGACGCGTATCATGGCCGCAAGGCTCTTCTCCACGTCCTCGTCGGTGGTGGACCAATTGCAGACACTGATTCGCATCGCCGTCTTCCCCTGCCACACCGTCCCGCCGGCCCAGCAGGTCCCGTCCCGCTGCACCCGGGCCACGACCTCCTGCGTCCGCGCAGGCGTCCCGAACGATACCAGCACCTGGTTGAGCACCACGTCGTTCAGCACCTCGAACCCCGCCGCCGTGAGCCCCTCGGCGAAGCGCCGCGCCTGGCGGCAGTTCCGCTCGAACATCTCCGCGAGCCCCGCGCGTCCCAGCGAGCGCAGCGCCGCCCACACCTCGACGCCGCGCGCGCGGCGCGAGAGCTCCGGCGTGAAGTCGCTCGGGTTCCGCTGCGGCGTGTCGGTGGGCAGGTACTCGGCCGTGATGGCCATGGCCGGCTGCAGGGCGTGCGGGTCCCGCACGAAGGCCAGGCCGCTATCGTAGGGCACGTTGAGCCACTTGTGGGCGTCGGTGGCCCAGGAGTCGGCCAGCTCCATGCCCGTGACCAGGGGCTGGAGCGACGGCGCCGCCTTGGCCCACAACCCGAAGGCGCCGTCCACGTGCACCCAGGCACCGGCGGCGTGGGCCTGACGGATGAGCGGCTCCATCGGGTCGAAGGCGCCGGTGTTGACGTTCCCGGCCTGCAGGCAGACAATCGTCGGCCCCGAGATCTTCGGCAGCGCGTCGGCGCGCATGCGGCCCTGATCATCCACCGGCACCCGCACGATGCGCGAGCGGCCGAGGCCGAGCATGCCGAGGGACTTGAGGAGGGTGGGATGCACCTCCTCGCCGGTGATGACGGTGATGGCGGGGGCGCCGAAGAGCCCGTCGGCCTCGACGTTCCAGCCGGCCTGCGCCAGCACCCGGTGCCGCGCGGCGGCGAGCGCGGTGAAGTTGGCGACGGTGGCCCCCGTGACGAAGCCGCCGGTGGTGCCTTTCGGCAGCTCGAAGAGGTCCACCAGCCAGTGCAGCGCCACCTGCTCCAGGTGCGACACGCCGGGCGTGGGGTTGTAGAGGCCCGCGTTCTGGTCCCAGGCGCCGGCCAGCCAGTTGGCGGCGAGTGCTGCGGGCAGCGCGCCGCCAATCACGAAGCCGAAGAAGCGCGGCCCCGCCATCGCCGTGGTGGCCGGTCCCACCAGCTCATCGAGCAGTGCCAGCGTCTCGGCCGGATCGCCGGTGCCGTCGGGGAGCGGCTCCTCGAGGCGGCGGAGCGCGGCGATGGCGTCGGGGCGCGGGTAGACGGGGCGGGTGTCGAGGGTGCCGAGGTAGGCGGTGGCGCGGCGGGCGGCGTCGGCGAGTAGTGCCTCGGTTTCGGACGCCTGCGTGCGACTCGGGAGGGTCGTCATGGCCGGGAGCTGTGGGTGGTACCGGGGAAAGCGGCAAACCGGCGCGAGGAGCGACATGATGTGCCGCACCCCCGCCTATGGCGTGCGCTGAAGGAAGCTGACGGAGCGCTCCAGCGCCAGCTGCCCTTCCGGGCTGTCGAGGTTGAACTGGTACTCGTGCGGAAGCTGGGCGGGATGGTCGGCCGGGAAGAAGAGCGTGTCGACCGGGACGCCGTGCCCGGCCAGGGCCGCGGTGAGGGCACGGGACTGCGGGGCGAGGGGGTCGGCGTTGCCGACGCTCACGAACGCCGGCGGGAACCGGGCCGAGACGTAGTTGACCACCGAGACCCGCTGGAAGGCCGAGTCGGCCTGGAAATCGCGGCGGCCGCTGTAGGCCCAGAGCACCGTACGGAGAAAGCTCCCGAACGGCCCGTCGAGACGGACCGCACCCACGTCGTACGGGCCGCAGAAGAGGAGCAGGCCGCGCACCCGGTCCCCCGCGATTGCGGGGCGGATGCCAACGGCGGTGGCGTAGGCCGAGTCGCGCAGCAGCAGGGCCACCTGGGCGGCGAGCTGGGCGCCGCCGGAGTCGCCGGCCAGATACAGGCGCGTGGTGTCGATGCCGAGCGACTCGGCGTGTCGCAGGAGGTAGCCGAGGGCGGCGTTGACCTGGCGGACGGGGGTCGGGTAGCGGTGGCCGGGCGCAAGTGAGTAGTCCACGCCCACCACCGTGAACCCGCGCGCGGCCAGGATCTGCAGGTAGTTGGCGATCTCGTCCTTGCTGCCGGCCACCCACGCGCCGCCGTGGATCCACACCACCGTGGGCCGGACCCCCGCGTCGGCCGGCTGGAACACGTCCAGCAAGGCGTCGGGATCTCCGGGGTCGTAGCCGAGGTCCCGCGACTGGACGACGCCCGGCGGCACGTGCGGCTCGAGGGCCCGGGATAGCCGGCCGCCCTCGCGGGTGAACATGGCGCGGGTCACCAGGCTTCCCGGCCAGGCCGAGAGCTGGAACGCGGCCCCCACGGCGAGCGCCAGCAGTCCCACGACCAGGGCGGCACGGAGCAGCTTCTGCATGGCACCTCGTCGGGGTCGGGCCGGTTCCAACGTACCGGCCTCCCCTCTGCAGGCAAGCGTGTGGGTCGGGCGATGGACGGTTTCCCGCCAGCGTGCGGCCATTGCGCCCAGTCAACAGCGCAAGGAACGACATGCCGCGCGACGGCCCGGACCATGCCGGAGGCCGGCCGAGACGGGGACGCGGATGGTGAGCGGCTGCAATCCGGGATCACCCCGCCCGCGAGATTGTGCCTGCCCCCTTACGGCGCCTCCACGCCCAGAAGTGTCGCCCATCGCGACGGGTCAGGCGGCAGCGGCTCCCCCGTCAGCTGCACGAGCAGCGCGTTCGCCTCCGTGCGGGTGATGCTGTCGGCCGCCGCCATGCGGCTCAGGAGCATCCGGCCCCCGCCCATCACCATCCGCCGCCCGTCCGCCACCGGCGGGGGAACCGTGCGGAGCAACTCCATCACCCGGCCCAGCGCGAAGAGGTTGGTCCCGTCGAGCACGGCGGCGAGGACCTCAGCACCCCGGATCCCACACGACCGGCTCCGCCGTGAACACCGAGCCAAGTTCATACACCTTCCCTACCACCAGCCCGCAGTCGGTTACCCCAGAGCCGAACGACGCGCGCCAGGGCCCACCATTCGCCGGGAACGGCAGCCAGGTGATGCTGCCCCCCTTGTCGGCGACAAATCCGATGTTGGTCTGCGGCCAGGTCGTGGCGGCCCCATAGTCCGTGCCCACCGCCAGCGTGCCATTCGGGCTCACCGCCTCGGCGTACGACGCCCCCTGGGTCGTGAACCACCCCGCGTGGTCCGGCTTCCCGTAGGAGGCCCGGGCCGCCGTGGCGCCCACGATCCCGAGCCAGGCGTCGATGTCCAGTCCGTCGATCCCGCCACCCACAGGCTGCACCGTCCAGCCGGTGGCACCCTGCCGCCAGAGCACGGTGGACGTGAGGCCCTTGGCATCCTCGGCCGTGCCCAGGATCACCTGCTCGTTGTTGATGGCGCGGGCGGTGGTCACCCGCCCGCCGGGGAGCGTGGGCAGGAGGACCACGCTGCCGGTGGGCACGTCCCACGCGAACGCGCGGGCCCGGCCCCGGCGCAGGACGGTGCCCACCACCAGGCCCCGGTCGTTCACGTCCGCGGCCTCCCCGGAATCGGGCAGCACCACGGGCGTGGCGGAGTAGGATGGCCAGACGGCGGGCGAGAGGTCCACCCAGGCGCAGCAGTTGGGGCTGACCGCCCCGGCGATCATCCCGTTGTTGTTGACGGCAACCGCCTTGCCGGTGATCCGAGACCCGCTGGACATGATCTTGATGCTCCCACCCCGCGGCAGCGCGATGGCGCGGCCATTGGCCATCCCGACGATGAGGTTGGCGCGGTTGACGTCGGCAAACCAGCCGTCCACGGGGTAGACGGTGACCGTGAAACTCCCGGCCCGCGGCACCGCCACGGCGGCGGCCGGGAAACCCGGGGTCCGGGGCTCGAGCGCCGCCTCCCCGGTGCATGCCACCGTGAACACCACGAGCGCCAGCATCAGGGTTTCCGACCGGTTGGGCATCCGTGCCTCGTGAAGGGGGATGCCGGAAGAACGCGGCGAGTCGGATGGGACTCTCACAGCGCCCCCGGGCCCCCTCGCCCGACCGGTGGCAGGCATTCCTGCCCGCAGGCGTGGCCGATCAGGCCCTCAGTCCCGCTCCCCCTCCTTCGAGTCCTCCCGCAGCAGCTCCCGCAGCATGCGCTCCGGATGCTCCAGGAACGCCCGGGTGATCTGGAAGTGCTCCGTCTCCCGGTATGCCACCTCCCGCGGCGGGTGCTCCCCGAAATCGTAGATCGTGGCGCCGGGATAGCCGAGCAGGATGGGGGAGTGGGTGGCGACGATGAACTGCGAGTTCCGCTGCACCAGGCGGTGCATGGCCGCCATGAGCGCCAGCTGCCGCGCGGGCGAGAGCGCAGCCTCGGGCTCGTCGAACAGGTAGAACCCGTTCCCCCGCAGGCGATGGAGCACCAGCGCCAGGAACGACTCGCCGTGCGACTGCTCGTGCAGCGAGCGGCCGCCGCCCGCGTCGGGGTCGTAGGCGAGCCGCTCCGCCTGGTTCTCCACCACGGTGGCGAGGTTGTAGAAGCTCTCGGCGCGGAGGAAGAAGCTGTCGGTAGGCGCGGGGCGGGTGCGGGTGAGCGTCAGGTGCTTGTACAGCTCCGAGTGCGGCGAACGGGATCACCAGCCCGAGCGGCACCACGAAGTAGCCGAGACCCTTGTCGGGGATGACCATCGCTGCGTTCCGTACAAGGTGCCAATGATCCCCGATTCATCATGGTGAGCTTCGACCAGGCCTGTGACGTCGCCGCCCCCACCTTTCCAGCGATTCGACCAGTCCGCTCTCCCTACCGTCCGCTCCCGCAGGACCCTCAGGATCGTCCCCCATGTGGGATTCGCCCGGGTAGCCAAGCTGTCGGCCGGCGTCTCGTGCTCGCGAAATCACCGAGTCGGCATCCGCTCCCCCCCTGCGGGCGCGCCCCACGACACAGAACCCATTGGCTCACGTTGACGCCCTCCGAGCGGCATCGGAGTCAGCGTTCCCTCATCAACCGTCGCATCATGTCCTCCAACTCCTGCATCCGGCGCAGCAACTCATTCTGAACCCGCTCAATCATGGCGCTCGTTCGCTCCGCCGAGAGCAGTGGAATGATGCGGAGCTCGCCTGGGCCACCACTGCCCCCACCTCTATAGGGCCTGGCCTCCTGCGACCCAGCCCCACCGCCACCAGCACAGGGCACCTGAGCGTCGTCTCCAGGTAGGCCGGCCGCTCCACCCCCTCCCCCAGCACCGTGCACGCTTGCCGCTCCAGCCTGCCCGACCTTGTCTCCTCGGGGGTCTTCACC
>JBGAOL010000280.1:0-5700 GCA_044221825.1 Gemmatimonadales bacterium | reverse complement strand
CTACCCGCGGATCGTGGGCGAGACCGGCGGCAAGGACTTCGTGCTGGCGCACCCGAGCGCCGACGCCGACGCGGTGGCGGTCGGGCTGGTGCGCGGCGCCTATGAGTACCAGGGCCAGAAGTGCAGCGCCGCGAGCCGCGCCTACATCCCGCAGAGCCTGTGGCCCAAGGTGAAGGAGCGGATGCTCGCCATGATGGCCGACATCCGCATGGGCGACGTGCGCGACTTCCGGAACTTCATGGGCGCCGTGATCGACCGGAAGGCGTACACCCGGATCACCGGCTACCTGGCGCAGGCCAAGAAGGACGCGGGGGTGACGATCCTCCACGGCGGCAACGCGAAGGACGACGTGGGGTACTTCATTGAGCCCACGCTGATCCAGGTGGAGGACCCCGGCTACCGCACCATGTGCGAGGAGCTGTTCGGGCCGGTGCTCACGCTGCACGTGTACCCGGACGCGCGCTGGGCGGAGATCCTCCAGGTGGTGGACACAACGACGCCGTACGCGCTCACCGGCGCCGTCTTCGCGCAGGACCGCATGGCCCTGGCGGAGGCCGAGCGCGAGCTCCGGCACGCGGCGGGCAACTTCTACCTCAACGACAAGCCGACGGGCGCGGTGGTGGGGCAGCAGCCCTTCGGCGGCGCACGCGCCAGCGGCACCAACGACAAGGCCGGCTCCGTGCTCAACCTCCTCCGCTGGGTCTCGGCGCGGAGCATCAAGGAAACGCTCGTGCCGCCAACCGACTACAAGTATCCCTTCATGGGGGCGGAGTAGGGCGGCGTCGCCGCGGGCGTTGGCGGGGGTTGGGCCTGCGAGCTCAACGCAGAGGCGCAGAGGGCCGCAGAGGACATCGAGCCCGGGATGCGGGGGCAGGGGGGGCATGGTGGGCTCACCGATGGGTGAGCCCACTGTGTTTTTTTGTGGGTGTCTGTTCGGGTTCGGCACCGAACCCCACCAGTCTGGCCTCCCCACCAAGAAACGGCAGAGCCCGGGGCTGCCAGCGTGCCATCCCGGGCTCGGTCCCCTCTGCGGTCCTCTGCGCCCTCTGCGCCTCCGCGTTGAGCGCGCAGGCCCCAGCCCCGCCAACGCGCTGGGCGTCGCCCCCTAGAACACCTCCCGCCCGTCCCGCTTGTAGACCACGCCGTTCTTCATGACGAAGTCCACGCGCTCCATGCGGGTGATGTCCTGGAGCGGGTCCCCCTGGATGGCGATGAGGTCGGCGAAGCGGCCCTCGGCGATGGACCCGACGTTGGCGGTCTGGTCGAGGAGGCGGGCGGCGACGCTGGTGGCGCTCTTGAGGACCTGCATCGGCGGCATGCCGTAGCGCACCATGTAGCTCATCTCGCGCGCCTGCGGCTCGGTCCAGGCGTAGCCGCCGGCGTCGGTGCCGTAGCTGATGTAGGGGGAGGCGCCGCGGCGCACCGCCTCGCCGAAGGCCACGCGCATGTACTCCACCATCCGCGGCCAGATGCCGCCGCGGCCCTCGGCCACGTAGGCGCCCACGAAGATCGTCGGGCACCAGTACACCTTCTGGCGCACCATGCGGTCGATGAGGTCGGGGGTGAGGCCGTCGGCGTGCTCGATGGTGTTGAAGCCGGCGCGGAGCGCCGCGTCGATGCCGTCCCAACCGATGGCGTGGGCCGCGATCTTCTTGCCGAGGCGGTGGGTCTCGTCCACGAAGGCCTTGAGCTCCTCGTCGGTGTAGTTGACCCAGCTGTGGAGCTTGCCGTCCTCGCCGGCGTAGTAGCGGCGGTCCACGTACACCTTGATCCAGTCGGCGCCGTACTTGACCTGCTCGCGCACGGCGCGGCGGATGTTGTCCACGCCATCCACGATCTGCACGCCGTCCGGCACCTTGAGCTCCCAGGAGTAGCCCGAGAGCGGGTACATGCCGGTGGCACTGAAGGCACGGGTGGAGACGAACAGCCGGGGGCCGGGGATGACGCCACGGTTGATGGCCGTCTTCAGGTCCACGTCGGCGTACATGGCGCCCTCGGTCTCGACGTCTCGCAGGGTGGTGAAGCCGTTCAGCAGGGCGATGCGGGCGGCGGCGGTGGCGCGGATGGCGCGGTAGGGAATCGATTCCTTGAGGAGCTGGTCGTCGTAGTCCTGGGCGGTGATGTCGCCCTGGAGCAGGAGGTGGGTGTGCGCGTCGATGAGCCCGGGGAGCACGGTGCGGTCGCCGAGGTCGATGAGCTGGGCATCGCCGGCGCCGGCGCGGACCTGGGCCCAGGGACCCACCTTCACGATGCGGCCGTTCTCCACCAGGATGCCCTGGTCGGTGCGCACCTGGTCGCCCTCGCCGTCGATGAGGCGGCCGGCATGGACGACGCTCCGCGGGCCCACCGGGGCCTGCTGCGCGGTGAGCCCTGCGAGGGGCAGCGCGAGGGCGACAACGGCCGCGAGGTGGCGGCAGGCGACGGAGCGTGACATTATGGCGGAACCTCTGGGGGATGAATGGAAGGCGAGGGACCCGGTGACGCGGATCCGCAGGAGCATGGCGGGGGATTTGCCGATTGTGGTGCCGGAGCGCAAGGGGCTCCGGCGGCTCACCGCGCTGAAGCCGGCGGCCCTGGACTGGGGCTGGCTGGCGTGGGTGGCCATCGCCACCGCGGCGGCGGGGCTGCTGGCCTGGTGGCTGGTGGTGGTGCGGCGCGGATGAGGCAGCTCCTGCTGCTCGTCGCGGGCCTCGCCGCACCGCTCGGCGCGCAGGCCGGGCCGGCCTACCAGCGGCTGCAGCTCGACGGCGCGCGTTATCGCCAGGAAGTGCGCTCCACGATCTCGCTCGAGGGCGGCCGGATGCGCTCCCGGGAGACGGGGCTCCGCGCCGGAACCCTGACACTCGCGGCCTCGGCGAAGGACTCGCTCATCGCGGTCGAGGCATGGTTCGACTCGCTGGTGGCGTGGCGCGAGGGGAATGGCGAGCACATCGCGCCCGAGACCGACGGGGTGATCGGCGGGCGCTTCCACGGGCTGCTCACGCCCTCCGGCGGCTTCACGCTCACCGACGCCCCCTGGGTTCCCGACGACCTGGCCGAGATCACCGAACTCAGTGAGGCCCTGGGCGACCTCTTCCCGCCGCTCCCGGGCAAGCGCCTCGCGCCGGGCGAGAGCTGGCGCGACGGCTTCGGCGCCGCCTTCCTCCGCGTCCCCGACGAGACGGTGCGCGGCCGGCGGGTGGAGCGCTATCGCCTGGCACGGAGCGCCGAGCGCGAGGAGGTGCGCCTGCTGCCCGATTCCAGCGAAGTGCGCGCGCACCGCGTGGAGCGGGAGAGCGGGGTGTTCAGCTGGTCGGCGGAACTCGGCGTGGTGCGGTGGGAGCGGGACGTGACGGTGGAGGTGACGGTGCCGCAGGGCGGGGTGGTGAAGGAGCCGTTCCGGACGCGGATCGAGCAGGGGATCCTCGTGGAGCGGATGGGGTCGCGATAGCGTGGCGAAGGGGTCGCGATGGCGTGGGGGTGAGCGGCGCGGCCCAGGGGCCGCGCCTTTCTTCGTTATGCGGGAACGTTCCGATAGACGTAGTCGAGCGGCGCCGTGGTCTCACCGAGGGCGAGGGTGATGAGATCGTGGCGGGGGGAGAGGGAGCAGACGGGATCGGTGTTGCGCGCGTCGCCCGTGAGGGCGAAGGCCTGGCAGCGGCAGCCGCCGAAGTCCTGGCCCTTGCGGGGGCAGCTCCGGCAGGGCTCCTGCATCCAGTCGTCGCCGCGGAAGGCGTTGAAGATGGGGGACTCGCGCCAGATCCAGGCGAGGTCGTGCTCGCGCACGTTGACGAGCTCGAGGTCGGTGATCTGGGTGGCGCCGTGGCAGGGCAGCGCCTTGCCGTCGGGCGTCACCAGCACGTACACGTTGCCCCAGCCGCCGTAGCAGGGCTTGGGGTACTGCTCGTAGTAGTCGGGCAGCACGTAGATGACCTGCATCCGCCCCCGGTGCCGCGCGATGGCCGCCTCGGCGACGGGGCGGGAGCGCTCCACCTGCTCGCGCGTGGGCATGAGCATGGCGCGGTTCTTCAGGGCCCAGCCGTAGTACTGGGTGTTGGCCAGCTCCACGCGGTCGGCGCCGAGCCCGGCGGCGTAGTCGATGATCTCGCCCAGGCGGTCGAGGTTGCCGCGGTGGAGCACCACGTTCACCGAGAAGGCCAGGCCGAGGGACTTGACCAGCGCCGCCGCCTCCTGCTTCTGCCGGCCCAGCCGGATGCCGGCGATCTTGTCGGCGTTGGCGGCGTCGGTGTCCTGGAAGCTGATCTGCACGTGGTCGATGCCCGCCGCCTTGAGCGCCTCCGCCCGCTTCGCGGTGAGGCCGAGCGCCGAGGTGACGAGCGTGGAGTAGAGCCCCACCTCGCGCGCGTGCGCGACGAGTTCCTCGAGGTCCTTCCGCACCAGCGGTTCCCCGCCCGACAGCCCGAGCTGCAGCACGCCCAGGTCCCGCGCCTGGGTGAAGACGCGCTTCCAGTCCTCGGTGGAGAGCTCCTGCTCCGCGCGCGTCATCTGGAGCGGGTTGGAGCAGTAGGGACAGTGGAGCGGGCAGCGGTAGGTCAGCTCGCAGAGCAGCGTGGTGGGGAGGTGCGGCGGCAGCGCCGGGCGGCCGGGGACGGGGTGCGGCTCGGCCACCTCGAGGACGCGCGGCGCGGGGGCGTCGAGCCACTGGATGAGGTCCCGCCGCGCCATGGTCTCGAGGTACTCGAGCACGTCGGCGCGGACCTCGGCCTGGTACTGGGTGGTGAGCGCGGCGATGACCTGGTCGAGGGTGCGGCTGCCGTCGCACAGGGCCAGGATGGCCTGGCCGGTGGTGTTGATGAACATCGCCCCCTCGGGATAGAGGAGGACGGGGCGGTTCCGCACGCGGTCGTGCCCGAGCCGCGCCAGCGGCCAGAGGCGGGGATAGCGGGCGCTCGGCGACGACATGGCGCGGCTACTCCTCGCGGTACGCGTTGTGGATGGTGTCGATCAGCGACCAGAGCATCTCGATCTTGAACGTCAGCGCCTCGAAGGCCTGCCGCTGCGTGTCCACCGTGGTGCAGTGCTGCCGGACGATGCGGAGCCCGTGCTGCACGTCCCGCGGCGCCTGCACCAGCCGGCTCCGGAAGTAGGCCAGGCCTTCCTCGGGGATCCACGGATAGTGCTTGGGGAAGGACTCGATGCGCTGGGCGTGGATCTTCGGCGCAAAGAGCTCCGTGAGGCTCGACGCACACGCCTGCACCCACGGCGTGGACTTGCAGAACCAGACGTACGACTCGCAGATGGTGCGGACCGTGGGGAGCACGTGCCGCTCGTCCTCCATTTCCTCCCGCGGCACGCCAAGGGCGACGCCGAGCCGGATCCAGAGCTCGATGCCGCCCTCGCCAGGCCGGGTGCCGTCGTGGTCCACGATGCGCTGGAGCCACTCGCGGCGCACGTCGGGGTCGGGGCAGTTGGAGAGGATGGCGCCGTCCTTCCGCGGCACCACGCGCTGGTAGGCCAGGCGGTTGGCCACCCAGCCCTGGAACTGGCGCCGAGTCAGGCGACCCTCGTACATCAGCCGGTGGAAGGGATGCTCCACGTAATAGGAGCTGTGGAAGCCGCGGAGCGCCGCCTCGAGCTCGTCCGGCGAGAGGGGCCGGGTGAGCGCCGGGATGGGCGGCTTGGGCGGGGTCGCCAGCGGGGAGGCGGCGAGGGACGCGGTCATCGGGGCGGCGCTCCGGGCGGGGTCAGGGCCAGCGCGCG
>JBGAOL010000279.1:0-5581 GCA_044221825.1 Gemmatimonadales bacterium | reverse complement strand
CACCAGCGGATCCACCCGCGCGGCACCGGGCTCCCCGTCACCGGGTCGGTCCGGATGGTAGTGCCGCGCGCGTCGTTGCTGTGGAAGCGGGCCGCCGCTCGGGTACAGCTCCAGGTCCCGGGCGGGTGCCAGCACCAGCGAGTTTGGGGCTCACGATGCCCGCCGTGCGGCTGCCGCCGTTGCCGGGGCGGTTGGCGTCCACGTGGAAGGCGTAGCCGTCGGCGCGGAGACCGGCCACCGTCCGGAACTTCGGGCTCCAGCGCGACTCGAGCTCGGTCCAGGCGCCGGTGCCCCACTCGCGCACGTCGTCCTCGCGCACCGTGCCGAGCCGGGCGCGCCTGGGTGAGGTGCAGGCCCAGGTTGCCGATGAAGTCGGCCCGCGTCTGCGCCCCGGCCTTCCACACGTGCGCGGCGCCGAGGCCCTCGAAGGCCTGCATCCGCTTCACCTGCGCCCCGAGCACCCGACGCGACTCGCGCTGGTTGAACTGGTCGCCGTTGATGGTGTCGTTGAGGAAGAAGCTGAAGTTGGAGTAGAGGGAGAGATCGGAGTAAATGCCGTACACCTGCACCTCGTGCACCGCCGAGGCGCCGGCGTGGGTCCAGGTGCCGGAGAGGCTGTAGCGCTGGGTGCGGCCGCCGTCGCTCGGGTCCAGGTCGCCGAAGCGGGAGATGAGCCCGCCGGTCACGGCGCGCACCGGGACCTGGTCGGTGGAGTTCCAGCGGTTCTTGTAGGCGAGGGCCAGCACGGAGAAGGTGGAGCTGCCGCTGCTCCACGAGTAGCGGGCCAGGCCGCTGCGCTTGCGGAGCTCCTGGTCCAGCACCCAGGGGCCGTCGTAGCGCTTCACCTCGCCGCCGAGCAGCAGGTCGCCCCTCCCCACGCGCGTGGAGCCGCCGGCCGCGAGCCGCGCCATGCCAAAGGCCCCGCCCTGCGCCGTGGCAAAGGGGCGCGCCAGCGTCCGCACCAGCCGGAACTCCGCCCCGCCCGCGCTGCCGAAGTCCCCCATCTCCGCGTGCGACACGCCGAGCCGGTAGTCCAGGTAGTCCACGAACTCGGGGATGAGGAAGTTGAGGTCGGTGTAGCCCTGGCCGTGCGCGTGGCTCGGCATGTTCACCGGCATGCCCTCGAGCCGGGTGGCGAAGTCGGTGCCGTGGTCCAGGTTGAAGCCGCGGACAAAGTACTGGTTGGCCTTGCCGTCGCCTGAGTGCTGGGTGACGATGACGCCGGGGACCGTCTCCAGCAGCTCGCCCTCACGGGTGAGTGGCCGGCTGCCGATCTCGGCCGAGCCCACGTGGCCCTGTGAGGCGGAGCTGGCGATGCCGGTGAGGTTGTCCCGCCGGCCAACGACGGTGAGGGGGGCGAGCTCGCGGGGGGTGGAATCGCGCGGGGGGCGCGGTGACCTGGAGGCGGCGGAATCCTGGGCGTGCGCCACGGCGGGCAGCACGCACACGAGGGCCGTGACCAGGAATCGGGCAGAAGTCCTCATGGACCGATCCGGGTTTGGGGAACTGCATGTCGTCGGAGCACCGGGCCTGCGGCCTGCACCCGGTCTACGCCTGGCCGGCCGCGCCGGATTGCCGGGCGGTGGCTTCCTCCAAGCTGCCACCCTGCCCCCCACCGGATCAACAAAGCCAGGTGAGGGAGCCTTCAGCCTGACTCGGCGGCGCGCCCGATGTCGCCCGGGCGGCCCCAGCTCCGCCCTATACAAGGAATGTCCCCGCCACCGGCTCGACGATCGGAACGCGCCGCTCTCCGACTGGCGCTCTCCCCATTCGGGAGGCTATGATGCTGCCCGTGAAGACCCTCCGGAGCTTCCGCCCCGTCCTCGCCCTCCTGGCGCTGCTGCTCGGCCCCGGGGCCCTTGGCCCCTGGCTGCAGCTGGTCCACTCCTGCCCCACCCTCGCGCCCGCGCGCGCCGAGGTCCTGGGAATGGGCGGCATGGACATGGAGGGGATGGCGCATCATCACCATGAGGGCGCCCCGGGCCAGCCGGCCGACGACAGTCACCCCTGCACCTGCATCGGCGCCTGCCACCTCGTGGTGGTGGTGGAGCCGCGGGCCACCGTGGTGCCGGTGGCCGTGGTCGTCGCCACGCCGCGCGCCATCTTCCTGCCGGGCACCGCGCCCGACCTGGTCCACCTCACCCAGCTCCAGCCTCCCGCCACCGCACCTCCCGTCCTCGCCTGACACCTGACATCCGTCGGCCCCTCGGGGCCGGGAGCTGACTGGCTCCCGGCCGGCGGGCCGCACACATCCGTCAAGCGCAAATGGGAGTTGGTCATGCGAAAGATCATCCGGGCGGCGCTCGTTGGGGCGCTCGCCATCATCCTGCCGCACGCGGCGGTGGCGCAGCAGGCCACCGGCACCGTGGCCGGCCAGGTCACCGCAGCCGAGGGGGGCACCGCGCTCGAGGGGATCAGCGTCTCGGTTGAGGGGACGCTCCTCACCACCCTCACCGATGTCCGCGGCCACTACACCCTCCGCGCGGTGCCCGCGGGCACGCGCACCCTGCTCTTCCGCGGCATTCGCCGCGCGCCGGTCCGCCGCACCGTCACGGTCACGGCGGACGCGCCGGCCGAGGTGGCGGTGGCGCTCACCGAGCGGGCGCTCGTGGTGGAAGACCTCATCGTCACCGCCAGCCGCGAGATCGAGGAGCGGGATGCGGTGCCGGCCACGGTGGGCGTCATCGGCCGCGAGACCATCGACGCCACCCGCCCGCACCATCCGGCCGAGCTGGTGCGCCAGGTGCCGGGGGCGCTGGTGGTGGATTTGGGCGGTGAGGGCAACGTGATGGCGCTCCGCCAGCCCATCACCTACAAGCCGATGTACGCCTTCCTCGAGGACGGCGTGCCCACGCGGAGCACCGGCTTCTTCAACCACAACGCGCTGTACGAGGTCAACGTCCCGAATGCCGACCGCGTGGAGGTGCTCAAGGGCCCCGCCACCGCGCTTTACGGCAGCGACGCCATCGGCGGCGTGGTGAACGTCATGACCCGGGCGCCGAGCGCCCGGCCTTCGGCCGAGCTGTTCGTGGAGGGCGGCCGGTTTGGGTATGCCCGCTCGCTGCTCTCGGCCAGCACCACCACCGGCAATGACGGCTTCCGCGCCGACCTCAACATCACCCGCTACGCCGGCTACCGGGACGGGACGAAGCAGGAGCGCGAGAGCGGCACCTTCCGCTGGGATCACCTGCTCTCCGGCCGGAGCCGGGTGAAGAGCGTCCTCTCCTACGCCCACATCGACTCCCCGGGCGACGGCGGCTCGGAGGTGTCCCGCGCCGACTACGAGGACGATCCGCAGGCCAACTACACCCCGATCGCCTTCCGGGCCGTGCGCGCGGTGCGCTGGTCCACCGCCTGGGAGAAGCTCGGTGAGCGGAGCGGCGTGCAGCTGACCGGCTACGCCCGCTACAACTCGCTCGACCTGCTCCCCGCCTGGCAGCTGACCTACGACCCCGAGGTCTGGGCCACCAGCAACTACTCGCTGGGCCTGCTGGCGCAGGGCCGCCGGAACCTCACCACGCTCAACACCACGCTCATCGGCGGTGTCGACGTGGACTACTCCCCGGGCCAGTACCAGAGCGACAGCATCAGCTTCACGCAGACGGGCGGGATCTACCGGAGCTACGCCAAGGCGGGGCGGCTGTACGACTACGACGTGACCTTCATCGGCGTCTCGCCCTACCTCCAGGCGGAGGTGGTGCCGGTGCCGGGCGTGCACGTCTCGGGCGGGCTCCGCTACGACCGGCTCGGCTACGACTACGAGAACAGCCTCAGCACCCTGCAGACGGGCCCGCACCGCCGGCCCGGCTCCACCACGCGGTGGTTCGACGCGGTGAGCCCCAAGCTCGGCGTCACCTGGCAGGTGACCCCGGCCGTGAACGTGTTCGGCTCCTTCCGCCGCAGCTTCCGGGCGCCGAGCCAGGACCAGCTCTTCCGGCAGGGTTCGGCGGTCAACACCGTGGACCTGGACCCGGTCAAGGCGAAGAGCTTCGAGCTCGGCCTCCGGCTCCGGCCGTTTGCACCGGTGGCGGTCGAGGTGTCGGCGTACCGCATGGACATCGAGGACGACATCCTGACGTTCTTCAACACCACGACGTTCACCCGCGAGACCTCCAACGCCGGCCATACGCGGCACCAGGGCATCGAGGTGGGCCTCAACGCCGGCCTCACCTCCCGCATCCAGCTCGAGGCGGCGTGGAGCTACGCCAAGCACACGTACGAGGACTGGGTGACGAGCACCAGCAACGACTACAGCGGGAACGAGATCGAGTCGGCGCCGCGGCATCTCGGCAACGCGCGGCTCACGGTGCGGCCCTTCGGCCAGGTGGCGCGCGCCACCGTCGAGTGGCAGCACCTGGGCGGCTACTACACCGATCCCGCCAACGCGCACCGCTACGAGGGCTACGACCTGCTCAACCTCTACGCCACGCTGCCGGTGGTGACGGGCGTCGAGGTCATCGGCCGCGTCAACAACCTGGCCGATGCCCGGAACGCGGTGACGGCGTCGTTCAACCCGTTCCTGCCCGCCGGCCTGCAGGCGCGGTTCCGGCCGGGGCTGCCGCGGACGTTCTTCCTGGGGGCACAGTACCGCTTCGGGGGCACGCGGTGAGGGGCAGCATGCACCTGACGGGGGCCGCAACGGTGGCGGCCCTCGCGCTGGCCGCCTGCGGGCGGCCGGCGCCGGTGGTGGAGCCGGCGGCAAGTCCCGCCGCCGGCTTCCCCGAGTCGGCCGACCCGGTGCTCGGCGCCGATCCCGCCACCGGGGCGCTGCTCGCGAGCTTCGTGGCCCGCGGCACCGACAGCAGCTGGCAGCTCTACTTTGCCCGCTCCGCCGACAGCGGGCGGAGCTGGACCACGCCGGTGACCGTGACCACCGAGGCCGGTGAGGTGAAGCCGCACGCCGAGGCCTCGGCGCGGCTGGTGGCGGCACCGGGCGGCAAGGTGGCGCTCATCTGGGCGCAGGACTACACGGTGGAGGGCCGGAAGTGGCCCGCCAGCCGCATGCGGTTCAGCCGCTCGCTCGACGGCGGCGCCACCTGGAGCCCGGCGCTCACGCTCAACGACGACACCACCGCCGCCGACGCCCCGCGCGGCCACACCTTCCACGGCGCCACCTGGACCGGCGACTCGGGGCTCGTGGTGGCCTGGCTCGACGAGCGCCGCGGCGGCAGCACCACCCACGACCACGCCGCGATGGACCACGGCAGCACCGAGGGCGACGCCACCATCTTCGCGGTGCGCTCCCCCGACTTCGGCGCCAGCTGGAGCGCCAACCAGCCGCTCTGGGGTGCCACCTGCCCCTGCTGCCGGGTGACGCTGGCGCGTGGACCCGACGGGACCGCCCGCGCCGCGTGGCGCCGCCACTTCCCCGGCGACGTGCGCGACGTGGTCACCGCCGCCCTCCCCGAGTCCCTCACCGGCGCCGAGGAACCGGCCAAGGTGCACGATGATGGCTGGGTGTATCCCGGCTGCCCGCACACGGGGCCGGCCCTGGCCGTGGGGCCGGGCGGAGTGCAGCACGTAGCATGGTTCACGGGGAAGCCGGGGAAGGCGGGGATCTTCCTGGCGCGGAGTGCGCCGG
>JBGAOL010000278.1:0-5736 GCA_044221825.1 Gemmatimonadales bacterium | reverse complement strand
GGCAGGCCGTCGATGGCGTCCACCTCCGGCACGCCCACCTGGTGGAAGAGCCGCCGCGCGTAGGGCGCCACCGACTCGAGATAGCGCCGCTGCGCCTCCGCGTACAATGTCCCGAACGCCAGCGACGACTTCCCCGAGCCCGACACCCCGGTGAACACCACCAGCGCATCCCGCGGGATCCTGAGCGACACGTTCTGCAGGTTGTGCACGCGGGCGCCCTGCACATGGACAAAGGCGTCGCCGGGGGCGGGGGTCATGGGGGCACAACATAGCGACGACTGCGGGCGGGCCCAACCGGCTCACCCGCGGTGGTCCTGAGGGTCACCCCCCAAGAGGCATAAGCGGACCCTGCCCCGGCCCCCGAGGCTCAGCGCAGGGCGTACAGGCTGCCGTCGGTGCTGCCGACGTACAGGACGCCGTCGGCGATGGCCGGCGAGGAGAGCACCGAGCCCACGCTGAAGGTGGTCCGGACCCCGGCCATCATGCCGTCGAGCGTGCGGTCGGGATACATGCGGCCGGACTGGAAGACGCCGGAGTCATCCACCCACGGGGCGAGCCGGGCCTTCGACCCGTCGGTCTGGAACGCGCCGACGTAGTCGCCCCGCCGGATGTCGAAGGCGTGCACGTAGCCATCCGACGTCCCGTAGTACACCACCCCGCCGGCGATGGACGGCGACGAGAAGCTGATGGCCTTGTTGGGGCGATCCACCCGGACGGCGCCGGTGCGCGCGTCGAGGCCCTTGAAGCGCCGGCCGTCGGAGGTGGCGAAGTAGACGACGCCATCGAGCACCGCCGGCGAGCCGATGGTCCAGCCGCCGTGGTTGTCGTGCGTCCAGCGGGCCTGGCCCGTGGCGGCGTCCACGGCGTGGAAGTGCCCGTCGCGCGCGCCCACGAAGACGATGCCGTCGGCGACGGCCGCGGAGCTCGCGATGCCCACCTGGTTGTACGCCACGGTGTCGATGCCGGTGGCGTAGCGCCACTTCTCGCGGCCGGTGCGCGCGTCGAGGGCGTAGAGATAGCGGTCCCAGCTGCCGATGTAGACGGTGCCGTCCACCACCGCCGGCGAGGCATGGACGACGTCGCCGGTGCGGACGCGCCACCGTACGGCGCCGGTGGCGGCGTCGAGCGCGTAGACGTGCTGGTCGCCGCTCCCGATGTAGACCGTGCCGTCCACGACGGTGGGCGAGGAGAGGAAGACGTCGAAGGGATCGGCCATCATCTCGGTGCGCGGGATGGCGCCGTGGATGCCGGGCGCGGTGAAGCGGCGCTCGCCGCCGGTGGCACAGTCCCAGCGCTTCGTTCCCGTGGCCAGGTCGATCCCGTAGATCCGCCCATCCAGGCTGCTGATGAAGACGAGGCCGCCCGCCGTGGCCGGCGAGGAGGCGATCGGTCCCCCGGTCTCGAAGTGCCAGCGCTCGGTGCCGGTGGCGCGATCCACGGCGTAGAGCAGGCCGTCCCGGCTGGCGATGAGGACCAGGTCCCCCGCCACGGCGGGTGACGAGAGGATCATGCCCTTGGTCTCGAACTTCCACGCCACCTCGCGCAGCGCTGGCGCCGGTGATGCATACACGCCGTGGTGGGCCGGGCCGCCGCGGAACATGGCGACCGGCGCGGGCACGTCCGCGGCGGGGAGCAGCAGCACGGCGAGCAGCAGGGCACGGGGCATCGGCATGGCGGGAGACCGGGGAGTGGGAGGTGAGGCTCGGGGCGGGGCGTGGCCGCGCCGTTAGCGTGGTCGCCAGGCGGGTCCGGTGTAGGGGCGGATCACCAGGTCACGGAAGTCGCCCACCGAGGTGCCGTGGACGAAGTAGCCCACGCCGCCGCTCCTGAGCGGCGACGGGTTCACCACCGAGAGCACCGGCGTCGCCGACCGGTCGAGGAACACGTCCACCCAGGGCCCGTGCGACACCACCTTCACGTGGATCCATCCGTTGGGATCGAGCGCAGGCGGCACCGCCTTCTCGAACCATCCCGTGCGCTCCGCTCGCAGGCGGTCCCACGGAAAGCCCGGCGCGGACACGAACTGCACCGAGTGCGCCGCGCGGGCGGAATCCGTCGCGCGGAAGTTGAACGGGCGCAGGTACACGGCATCGTAGGTGGCCTCGTCCTGGATGTGGAACGCGATGCCGACGAAGCTGTGTCCCTGGATGTCCCTTCCCCGCACGTCGAACTCGATCTCGCCGTCCGCGAACGCCAGGGCCGGCGACCACGCCATCCCAATCGTGTCAGGCTCTCCCACGAAGGCGAGGTAGTCGCGCCCGCCCTCGTGGCGGGTCTCGACGGTCCGCGTCACCAGCCGCCAGCCGCCCGGCGGGGGCGTGGCCCCGGCGAGCTCGATGGCCACGGTCTTCCCGGGATCCTGGGCCAGGGTGAGCGCGAGGGTGGCGGTGAGCACGGGAGCGACCAGCAGGGAGGAACGCAGCATGGCGAATCCAGGTGCACTGGGGAGGGGCGGTGAACGGAGACTCCGGACGGCGACCCTCCACCTGGGGTTTCGCGATGCCGGTCCGCGTGATTCAAGGAGGCACATCGCCCGGCTGCAACCCTTCGCGGCCAGTTCTCGTCTGAGGGGGGCCAGTGTCCCGTTCCCCCCTCTGCCGATGGATCCGATGCTCCGACGCCTACCGCTTGCCGGCTTCCTGGCCTGCCTGACATTTCCTGCGGCCGCCCAGGCCCCGCACGCCACCCCGGCCCAGGATACCTGGGCCGTCCTCAGCCGCCCCAACACGCGCACTCCCACCCCCACCACCGGCGCCATCACCGTCGAGGACCTCCAATCCCGGCTGTACCGGTTCGCCGCCGATTCCATGCAGGGGCGGTTCATGGGGACGGAAGGCAATGCCAAGGGCGTGGAGTACATCGCCTCGGAGCTCCGCCGCCTGGGACTGGAGCCCGCCGGGGAGAACGGCACCTACTTCCAGACCCTGCCGTGGATGGAGCGCCAGGTCGATTCCACCGGCACCCTCACTGTCGGCGGCGCCGCGTTCCACGTGTGGGCCGACTACGTGCCGCGCGACCAGGGCCTCGGCCAGCGCAGCATCGCCGGCGTGCCGGTGGTCTACGGCGGCGACTTCGCCGACAGCCTCGGCCGCCTCGCACCCGGCGCGGCGGCAGGCAAGCTGGTGGTGCTGACCTATTCCGGCACCATCCCCGGGAACTCGCCGGGGATCCCGAACCGCATGCTGGTGAACCGGGGGTACCCCGACGCCGCGGGCATTGCGGTGGTGGGGCTCGAGGCGCTGACCCCCGCGGACCTGGCCGGATTCCGGCAGGCCTCCCAGTACCTCCAGAGGGACGGCACGCCGCCGTCCGTGCCGACGTACCTCTACGTCTCGCGGCCGATGGCCGAGCGGCTGCTGGGCGCCGCCCTGCCGGGGCTCGCGATCGGCGCGGCGGGGATGCCCGTCGGCGGCACGCCGGCGTACAGCACTCGGCCCTCGCCGGTCCCGGCCCGCAACGTGGTGGCCATCCTCCGCGGCCGCGATCCCGCGCTCCGGAACACCTACGTGGCGATCGGCGCCCACAACGACCACGTCGGCATGGGCCAGCCGGTGGCGTTCGACTCGCAGTACGTGATCAACCATCTCTATCGCCCGCACGGCGCCGAGAGCGACACCCCCGACCTGACCTCGGAGCAGGCCGCAGAGGTGAACCGCATCCTCGCCGACGTGCGCCGGGCCAGCGGCGGGGCCAGCGCCCGGCCCGACTCCATCTTCAACGGGGCGGACGACGACGGCTCGGGTTCGATGGGCGTGCTGGAGATCGCGGAGCGCTACGCCACGCTGCGGGAGCGCCCGCGACGCTCCATCCTCTTTGTGTGGCACGTGGGGGAGGAGCTCGGGCTGTTCGGGTCGGCGTACTTCACCGACCACCCAACGGTGCCGCGGGACTCGATCGTGGCGCAGCTCAACGTGGACATGATCGGCCGCGGGGGACCGGGCGACGTGACCGGCACCACGCTCGCCGGCGAGCCGCTCCATGGCAACCACGACTACCTCCAGCTCGTCGGCGCCCGGCGCATCTCCACCCAGCTCGGCGAGTGGGCCGACGCCGAGAACCGGGCCGGCCGCCACGGCCTCAAGTTCGACTACGCGATGGATGCCAACGGCCACCCGGCCAACATCTACTGCCGCAGCGACCACTTCGAGTACGCGCGCTACAACATCCCGATCATCTTCTTCACCACCGGTGGCCATGCCGACTACCACCAGGTGAACGACGAGCCGCAGTTCATCGAATACCCGCACTACGCGCGGGTGGCGCGCTACATCGGCGCCCTGGGGCTGCGGGTGGCCAACGCCCGCACGCGGCCGGTCATCGACCACCCCGTGGCGGACCCGAACGCGCAGTGCCAGCAGTAGGCGGCCGACGGCCATGGCGCCCCTGACGGCGCCACGCCTCAAAAAAGGCCAACGCGGCCGGGCGACCCTCGCCCGACCGCGTTGCCGTTTTCCTCAGCAGGGGTGCGCGTTACCGGGCCGACGCGCTCCCGTTCCCGCCGAGGGCGCCCTTGGCCTGGTCACGCAGCACCAGGGCCAGCAGCGCCTCGAGGGGCCCGCCCGTCCCGCCGGCGGCGCCCGCCATGGCGATCTCCGGCACGAGGCGCAGGTTGCTCCCCGCCAGCTTCCCGAAGATGTCCATCGCGGCGTAGAACTCCGCGCCCACCGACCCGATCTTCCGCTGCAGCACCGCCGCCTCCGCCTCACCCACGGCCTGGATGCGGCCCGCCTCGGCGTTGCCCGTCACCTGCGTCACCTCCGCGTCGGCGGCCGCAGTGGTGGTCTTCGCCTCCGCGTCGCCCTTGGCCTTCTTCACCAGCGCCTGCGCGTGGAACTCGGCGATCTGCACGCTCCGCTCCGAGTCCACCACCTGCGCCTGGGTGTTGGCCAGCGCGCGGGCCTGCTCCAGCGCCTGCCGCGTGGCCTCCGCCTGCTGCTGCGTCTCGAAGGTGATCCGCTGCTGCTCGGCGATCTTCCGGTCCGTGAGCGTCTTCATCAGGCTCTCCGGGGGCGAGATGTCGCCGATCAGCGTGTCCACCGCCTGCACGTCGTACTCCTTGAGCGCGTTCTCGATGTGTTGCCGCGCCTCCTGCTGCCGCTGGGTGCGCTCCTTCAGGAACGAGATGGCGTCGGACTTCTGCGCCGCGTTCCGGAAGTAGTTGCCGATGGTCGGCTCCAGCACCTGCGTCACCAGGTTCTCCATGCTCCCGAACCGCGCGATGACCTTCGGGGCCGAGGAGCGCGGGATGTGGATGATCTGCGACACGTCCAGGTTGAACGTGAAGCCGTCACTCGAGCGCACGGTGATGGTGCTGAGCTTGGCGTCGAGCTTGTGCGCCTCCGTCTTCCCCGTGGCCCAGTTGAGCACCACGTTGGTGGTCGGCA
The DNA here is from genome assembly GCA_044221825.1 of Gemmatimonadales bacterium. GTDB lineage: Bacteria > Gemmatimonadota > Gemmatimonadetes > Gemmatimonadales > GWC2-71-9 > JADJOM01. The sequence goes on along the minus strand of JBGAOL010000278.1, from coordinate 352 downwards.
CCGAGACCACGTGGGTGGTCTTGGGGTTCACCGGGTACTTGCCCGGGTCCAGGACGTCGATCCAGACACCGCGCTCGCCGCGCTTCACCATGTTGCCGTGCTTGAACGCCTCGCCGGTCACGTCGGCGCCCTCGGTGCCCACGAACGAGATCACCACGCCGGCGTGGCCGATGTCCACCTCGGTCATGTCCGACAGCTCCACGGAGGCGAAGTACGGGTTCAGGTAGTACGAGCCCGCCAGCATCACCTGCGACTGCAGGCCCTTGTAGCCGCCCGCCTTGATGAACGCCTCGCCGTCCTGGAACATGTTGTGGCCGTCGATCTCGTGGCCGGCGATCTCGCCGGTGGGGAG
>JBGAOL010000277.1:0-6499 GCA_044221825.1 Gemmatimonadales bacterium | reverse complement strand
GGCAGCGTGGCCGCCCAGCAGCCGGTGCGCCAGGTCCCGCCGGCCACCGCCCCGGCGCAGCCCCGCGCCGGCACCGTCCTGCGCGACCTCCCCGACGGCCACTTCGAGGTCCTGGTCCAGCGCCGCGCCCGGCTCGGCGTGTCGGTCAATTTCCTGCCGCAGGACACCGACACGCTCGGCGCCGTGATCAACGGCGTCACCCCCAACGGCCCCGCCTCGCGCGCCGGCCTCCGGACCGGCGACATCATCACCGCCCTCAACGGCAACCCGCTCGTGGTCCCGGGACTCCGGACCCCGCGGGGCCAGTCGGCGCCGGGCATCCGGCTCCGCGAACTCTCCTCCCAGCTCGACCCGGGCGACACCGTGGTGGTGCAGTTCCGCCGCGCCGACGTGCGCCGCATCGTCACCCTCGTGGCGGGCGACGAGCCGGCGATGCAGTGGGTGGCCCCCGATGGCGAGTTTGCCCCGGTGACGCCGGACCTCGCGTGGGAGGGGCCGGAGCCCGCCGGCGGCCTGCCCGACGGCTACCGGATCACCGTGCGCACCGACTCCGCCGGCACCACCCGCACCTACGCCACGCGTGTGCCCCGGGAGCGCACCCCGATGCCGCCGGGCATGGCCATGACGCTGCTCGACGGCCCGCTGGCGCAGCTCGAGCTGGCGCCGCTCAACAGCGAGCTGGGCCGCTACTTCGGCACCGACGACGGCATCCTGGTGATCCGCACCCCGCGCGGCTCCCGCCTCAACCTCCAGGGCGCGACGTGATCCTGACGGTGGACGCCGCGCTCCCCGAGGGCCCCGCCCACCCGTTCCGGATGCCTGCAGCTACAACGCGCGCGAGGAGGCCAGGTGATGCGCAAGCGCGAGGTGCGGTGTAGCCGGCCACGTACCGTACCTGCAGGCCGGCTGTGGCCGGCTTCCGGCTCGCCGCCGCCCAGCACCAGCCGCCCCTGGTCGCGCAGCGCGGTTGACCTTCACTTCCAGCACCGCGCCGGATTCTCCGCGATACCGGTCGATCCGCCACCACTCGTTCTCATTGCGGATGAACCGGTCGTGAAATGACCGTTGCCAGAGTGGCCGGGGGAACCCGAAAGCCAGCAGCGAGCGCCCCCCGTCACCGCGCACTTGAAGTGGCCCACGGTATCCACCAGCGAGCGACCGTCGGCGTTGGCAGGATCAATGATTCCGCAGGTGATCCGGCATGACCACGAAACGTGCCAGATGAAGTCCGGGTACGTGCTCCGGTAGCGAGCGCCAACAGCGTACGACAACATCCCCCCAGAGAGCGGTCAGATACACCTGGGAGTTTCGGATCTGCTCAGGAGGTGGACGCGGTCCTGAAAGAAGGTCAATGAAATAGGGGACCCGCGATAGTCCTAGTGTGATTGCGTGGGGCAGCCGGCGGGCGGAGGGTGGGGCGGCCATCCCCGCAATCTGGGCACCGACGGCGTACGGGATCACGCGCGTTGGTACGGAAAGACGTGGGTCGCCACGGCCGGCCCCTACGGCAGAAACCGCGACCGGGATCGTACTGTCCCGGAACTCTCCACGCGCGATCCCGTCGGTCCCTACGATGTGACGAGAACGGGATGACGGGGGGTTACGGTTCCCTCGCCTCCGCCGCCACCGTATGCAGGAACCGCACAAACTCGAACAGGTAGTCAATCCCCGCCCGCTCTGCCTCGCCGTGCCACGGGTTCATCGTCGTGGACCGGAGCACGAAGAGCCCCTCCTTCCGGTACTCCTCCGGGCTCACGCCGAGCCGCTCCAGCAGCTCCGCCAGGCTGTCCGCCGTGTACTGCCGCTCCTCGAACTGCGTCCGGCTCACGAAGAACGGCTGCACCGCCGACGGCTTCTGGTGCGAGCGCGAGCCCGGGATGCTCGCCGATTCGTACACCGCGCGCGACAGCCGGTTGATCTCGGCCAGCGGTACCGCGCCCGCCTCCATCTTCCCCTCGTCCCACACCATGGGCCGCGCCACGAAGCAGACCAGGTTGGTCTCGGGCTCGGCGATGGGGATGAAGGTGAAGGGCCGGCTCTTGCCCACCACGTCGCGCTCGGCCTCGAAGCGGTCGAAGAGGTGCTGGTGATAGGTGAGCAGCCGCCAGAGGCGCCGCGCGCTCAGCAGCGTGGTCCGGACGATCTTCCCGTGCCCGTCCACCGTGAGCGGGATGGTCCGGTGCGCCAGCCAGCAGGCCAGCGCCGCGGCGCCCGGCTTCGATCCCTCGAGGATGTACGGCCCGAACCCCGCGATGTTGCCCGACTCGAAGCTCCCGATCCCGCCCTTCTCGTCGCTGATGTACTGCGCCCGCTGCGTGACAAACTCCGTCACCGCGCCGTGCTTGAACGCCACCACCCCGGCGGGGTAGGGCACGTAGCCCATCTTGTGCGGGTCCACGGTGGTCGAGTCGCCGTCGGCCACGGCCAGGAGGGCGGCGATGGTGTCGTGATCGCCCCAGTGGACCTCGAGGGTGCGGAGGTCGGGGCTGCCGGTGCTCACGTCCACCTCGAACTTCTCCCGCAGGTCGAGCGCCTTGGCGTATTCCTCGCAGACCCGCTCGAGGCCCGCGCCGTGCGGCACGTGCGGCACTGCGAGCCCGCCGAAGAGGGCGCGCAGGTAGCCACCCCAGGCGCCGTCCACGTGGAGCCAGAAAGAACGATCCTCGGTCCGCTCCAGCTCGTCGCGCAGGAAGCGGAGCTGGTGGATCGGGTCCACCGCGCCCTCTTCCGTGGTGCCCACGATCCCCACCACCGCCGCGATGTACTCCTCGGGCGCCAGCGCCGCGATCATGGCGCGGAGCGCGTCCACGTCCATCTGGAACCGGTGGTTGACGGGCACCAGCCGGAGCGCATCCTCGCCGTAGCCGAGCACGTTGCAGGCCTTGGCCATGGAGTAGTGCGCCGAGGCGGAGACGAACACCACCGGCCTGAGGCCCGTCCGCGCCAGGATGGCGCCGAGGCCCTTCCGGGCCAGGTTGTAGGGGCTCGTCGCCATGGCGGCGGTGAGCTCGGCGCTCACCACGTCGACTGGCCGGCCGGAGCCGGTGAGCGCCACCACGAGGTTCCGGAGCACCGCCGCCGCCTCGTGCGGGCGGAGGGCCACGAGGGTGCGGTCGTCCACCTCGGTGATGGGGCGCTCGCGGCCGTTGGCGGTGCGGATGGGATAGACGATGCCGTGCGCGCGGCAATACTCGCGCGCCGCGAAGGGCGCGAACTGCACCGCGCGCGCCACCCACAGCGCCTCGAGGTTGGCCAGCGTCCCGCCCGAGCAGATGTGGGCGAAGCTCGTCCGCGGGTTGTAGCCCAGCATGGCCGAGATCATCCGGCCCACCTCGAGCTCGAGCTGGACGGTGATCGGCGCGACTTCGTTGGTGACGTTGTTGGGATTGTACAGCAGCCCCGCGAACCAGCCGAGCACGCCGGGGAGCGAGAGCTCGCTGGTCATGTGCGCGTTGTAGCGCGGGCTGTGGAGCGGGAAGTGGTACTTGAGCTCGCCCAGGATCACGTCGAGGTGGCTGGTGAGCCAGTCGTACCAGGCCTCGTGTTCTTCACTCCGGCGGGTCACGCGGCCCACGATCCACGGGTCCGACGGGAAGTAGTTCCGCCGCCAGTGCACGTAGTCGGTGAAGAGGTGCTCCAGCAGCTCGCGCCACGGCACCGCATTCTCGGCGTGGGGCCCGAGGAACCAGGCCGTCAGCGGATAGGCGGCAGGGGCCACGAGGTGGGGCGCGGTGGTGTCCGGATTGGTGGGCTTCATGCCCTCACGTTCGGCCCCCGTCCGCCTGCACGCAACCCCCTGAAGCGGCCTTCATGCTTGGCTTCACGGGGGGCCGGGCCGGCGTTCGCCGGGCCGGCTCCGGGTCCGCGTCCACGCCCGGCAGGCCAGCCCGGCCAACACCGCCGGCAATTCCCCGCACCCCCACCTACACGCCGACCGTCGCGTACGCCCGGATCTGTGCGGCAAGCTTCGCAAACCCGGGGATGTCCAGGCTCTGCGCCCCGTCGCTCATGGCGTGGTCGGGGTCGGGGTGCACCTCGATGATGGCCCCCTGCGCCCCGGCGGCGAGCGCCGCGTGGGTCAGCGCCGGGACGATGTTCCGCATCCCCGCCGCATGGCTCGGGTCCGCGATCACGGGGAGGTGGGTGCGCTCCCGCACGATGGCCACGGCGTTCAGGTCCAGCGTGTGGCGCGTGGCGCGCTCGAAGGTGCGGATGCCGCGCTCGCACATCACCACGTTCGGGTTGCCGTGGCTCAGCACGTACTCGGCCGCGTGCAGCCACTCCTCGATGGTGGCGCCGCCGCCGCGCTTGAGCAGGATCGGCTTGCCGCTCCGCCCCGCCGCGCGCAGCAGCGCGAAGTTCTGCATGTTGCGGGCGCCGATCTGCAGCATGTCGGCGTAGCGCGCCACCAGCGGCACCTCCTCCCAGCTCATCACCTCGGTGACGATCGGCAGCCCGGTGCGGTCGCGCGCCTCGGCGAGGAACTTGAGGCCCTTCACACCGAGCCCCTGGAAGTCGTAGGGGGAGGTGCGGGGCTTGAAGGCGCCGCCGCGCAGCATGTCGGCCCCGGCCTTGGCCACGCCCTCGGCGGTGGCGAGGATCATCGCCTCGTCCTCGACGGAGCAGGGGCCGGCGATGAGCACGGGCCGGTCGCCGCCGATGACCACGTTGCCCACCTGCACGATGGTGCCCTCGGGCCGCTGGCGGCGGTCGAAGAGCGGGAGGTCGGGCTTGGGCTGGTGGTGCGGCATGCTCTGGCGCGGGGCCTGCTCGCGCGCGCCCTCGCCCTGCCAGGCGGCGTAGCTGCCGAGGATCACGATGCGGCTGGCCAGCGCCTCGATGGACTCGAGCGCCTCGGCGAGGCGGGCCTCGCCGCGCGCGCCCTCGACGTCGAAGTAGAAGCGATACGTCCACGGGGCGGAGCGCTCGGGCCGGCTCTGGAGGCTCGTCAGGTTCACGCCACGCCCGGCGAAGGCCTGCAGCACGGCCGCGAGCATGCCGGGGCGGTGGTCGGTCCAGACGATGAGGCTGGTCTTCTGGACCACGGCCTGCTCGTTGTCGGGCGTGGGGACGCGGGTGAAGGTGAGGAAGCGGGTCTGGTTGGTGGGGTCGTCCTCGATGCGGTCCTCGAAGACCTGGAGGCCGTACTCCTTGGCCGCGTGGGCGGAGCAGATGGCGGCCTGGGTCGGGTCCCCCTGCTTCGCGACGATCTCGGCGCTGCCGGCGGTGTCCCAGGCGTTGACCAGTGTGGCATTCGGGAGGTGGCGGGCCAGCCAGACACGGCACTGGCCCAGCGCCACCGGGTGGGAGAGGACGTGCGTCACCTGCTCCAGCTTCGCGCCCGGCACGCCCATGATGCTGTGGTGCACCGGCAGGAGCACCTCGCGGCTCAGGTGCAGCTCCCCGTCGCCGAAGGCCTCGTGCAGCAGGTCGTACGTGGGAGTGACGGACCCGACGAGCGAGTTCTCGATGGCGAGGCAGCCGGCGTCGGCCCGCCCCTCGCGCACGGCCGCCACCGCGTCGCCCACCTCCCGGCAGGGGACGGTTTCCATGTCGGGCCACTGGGTGCGTGCGGCCTTCTCGCTGAAGGCGCCCCGGGTGCCCTGAATCGCCACGCGCATCGTCTGCTCCATCTGGGTCTGGGAAAAGAAAAAACGCCCCGCCGGGCTCGGCGGGGCGTCAGGTCGGGTGCAGGAGGCGCGCTAGCGTTCCCCCGCACCGGACGGCGACGCGCCGCCGGGCGTGGTAAAGCTGAAGAAGAAAAAGCGCTGGGCTCGCTGCATGAGCGTAGGTTACGCGCGGCCGTCAGGTGTGTCAAGTTCGCGCAGGGTCACGCGGGTCGGAGTGGGTTCGAGGAGGGCCGGCCATGGCCGGCCCCTACGCATATAGATTGACCGCCATGGACCAGAGCCCCCTCCTCGCCTGCCCGATCATGGCGGACCTCGTGGCGCGGCACCGGCCGCCGGTGATCGTGCCGGAGAGGCCGTTCCCGGCGCTGGTGGACGCCATCGTGTCGCAGCAGATCTCGGGGAAGGCCGCAGCGAGCATCCTGGCCCGGCTCCGCGAGCTGGTGCCGATCCGCCCCGCCACCCTTGCCACCGCGGACCTGCGCCGGCTCCGCCGCGCCGGCCTCTCACGCGCCAAGGCGACGTATGTGCGCGAGCTGGCGCGCTTTGCCGTGAACGGCGGGCTCCGCGGCCTCCACAAGCTCCCCGACGAGGCCGTGGTGGAGCGCCTGGTGCAGGTGAAGGGCATCGGCGTCTGGACCGCGGAGATGTTCCTGATCTTCTCGCTCGGCCGCCAGGACGTCTGGCCCGTCGGCGACGGCGGCGTGCAGCGCGCGGCGCAGAACCTCTACGGCGTGAAGACGACAAAAGCGCACGCCAAGCTCGGCGAGCGCTTCCGGCCGCTGCGCACCCACGCGGCCTGGTACTGCTGGCGGTCCCTCGAAACCCCCTCGAACGGCTAGTTCCGCGGCGGCCCCCCCGCGCCCGGCCCC
>JBGAOL010000276.1:0-5792 GCA_044221825.1 Gemmatimonadales bacterium | reverse complement strand
CGAGATCGCCGCCGCGCTCATTGCCCGGGGCGATGCCGCGAGCCGCGTGAAGCTGGTGGAAACCCTGGGCACCCTGCGCCCGCCCTACCCGGTGACGCTCCTCAGCACCCTGGCCCGCGACGACAGCCCCGCCGTCCGCGCCGCCGCCGTGCAGGTGCTGAGCCGCGCCCCCGAGCCGGTGGCCAGCACCCTCCTTGGCGCCGCGCTCGAGGACGCCGCGAGCGAGGTGCGCGCCGCCGCCGTGGACGCCCTGGTCCGCCAGGGCCACGGCGAGACCGCCAACCGCATGCTCACGCTGCTGCGCGAGGATCCCGATCCGGTGGTGCGCGAGCGCGCCGCCCTGGCCGTGGGCCTCTTCCGCCCGCTCGGCGGCGAGGTGGCGCTGCTGGCGCTCTGCACCACCGAGCAGCCGCTCGCCGTGCGCGCCGCCGCGGTGCTCGGCCTCGGCGGGTACGACCAGGAATCGCTGGTGGCCCGCGTGCTCGAGATGGCCGACGAGGGCGCGCTCCGCGACCTGCTTCGCGAGCGGCTCAAGCACGACGCCGAGTTCCGCCTGCTGGGCCTCCGGCTCCGCGACGCGCGCCACGTGGAACTCCGGGCGCTCGGCAGCACCAGCCGCGAGCAGATGGAAGCCACCATGGCGGAGGGGATGCGCGGCGTGCTCTCGCCCACCGAGCGGGTGCGCCTGGTGGCCGGCCTCCGCGCCTTCCAGGGCGAGCGGAGCCGCGGCGCCCTCCTCAGCGTGGTCCGGAGCGATCCCGACCCGCTGGTGCGCGCCACCGCGCTCACCGCCGTGAGCGGCATGCTCGACGCCTCGGAACTCCACCTGGCCGCCACCCGCGCCCTGGCCGACCCGCACCAGACGGTGCGCCACGCCGCCGTGGCGCTGTTCCAGCGCATCGCGCCGGAGCAGGGGCTGCCGGGGCTCCTCACCATGCTCAAGGCCGATGAGGACCCGCTGGTGCTGCAGGCGGTGGCGGAGCAGGCGGAGGCGGCCTTCCCCGCGTTCATGGACCTGGCGCTGGGCCTGGACCACACCGGGCACGAGGTGGTGCTGCTCACCCGGGTGGCGCGCTACATCCACCACCCGGACCTGGCGCGGGTCTGCGCGGTGATCGGCCGGAGCCAGGTCACGGCGGTGCGCGCCGCGGTGGCCACGCTCTGGAGCCACCGCCCCGACCTGCGGGACGAGGCGGCGCTCGTGGAGCTGGCGGAAGACCCGGCGGTGGAGGTGCGCCAGGCCGCGGTGCGGGCGTGGGCCGCCGCGCGCCAGTGGCCCCGCGCCGCCGCCATGCTCGGCGACCCGGACCCGGGCGTCCGCCGCGACATCGCGCGCGCCTGGCTGGACGCGCCGGACACCCAGGCGCTCGAGCCGCTCTTCCTGGACCCGGACCCGGCGGTGCGCGGCGCGCTCTACGCCGTGCGCCTGCTCCGCGGCGAGTGGAGCGAGCCGCCCGCCCGCTACGGCGTGCCGCCCGAGGACGCCATGGCCGGCATCCGCGACACGCTGCCGGTGGAGACGCTCCGCGAGATCGCCCGGGACGACCGTGAGGGCGCCCGCCGCCAGCCGGCCGCGCTGGCCCTGGCCGTGCTCCGCGACGAGGCGGCCTGGACCGTGATGCGCACCGACCCCGTCTGGGCCATCCGCGACAAGGTGACCCGCATGCTCGCCGACGGCCAGGACGCCGGCGAGGGCCGGCAGCCCGCCTGATGCTCGAGAAGCTCGCCTGGATCCTGAGCACCATCGGGCTGGTGCTGCAGCCCGTCTTCCTCGGCTACTTCGTGCTCTACAACGGCTACATGCTCACGCTGATCGCGCTCTCGGCGCGGCAGGTGCGGCGGCGCGTGGCCGGGCACTTCATCGAGGACCTCGACCTCATCGACGAGAGCGACTACACCAAGCCGCTCACCATGGTGGTCCCGGCCTACAACGAGGAAGTGACCATCGTGGACAGCGTCACCAACCTCATCCAGTGCGACTACCCGCGCTTCGAGGTGGTGGTGGTCAACGACGGCTCGAGCGACAAGACGCTCGACGTGCTCAAGCAGGCCTTCCGCCTCCGCCGCACCGACCTGCCCTACCGCGACGCCATCGGCACTGCCAAGGTCCGCGCCATGTACCAGGCCACGGTGCCGCTGCCGAAGAACGTCTCGCAGCTCGTGGTCATCGACAAGGAGAACGCCGGCAAGGCCGATGCCCTGAACGCCGGCATCAACGCCTCCACCGCCCCCTACTTCGTCTCCCTCGACGCCGACAGCATCCTGGACCAGCGCGCGCTCAAGGAGCTGATGCGCATGATCCAGGAGGACCCGCGCATCGTGGCCGTGGGCGGCCAGGTGGCCATCGCCAACGGCTGCACCATCCGCGCGGGCCGCGTGGTCAGCGTGGGGCTGCCGAGCCATCCCTGGGCCCGCTTCCAGATGGTGGAGTACCTGCGGAGCTTCACCACCGGCCGCACCGGGCTCGACCGGCTCGACTCCATCCTGATCCTCTCCGGCGTCTTCGCCGTCTTCGAGAAGGAGACGGTGATCCGCGCCGGCGGCTACCTCACGCCGCTGGTGCAGCACCGCCTCATGGGCGAGTACGTGGGCGGCCGCGTGGGCACGGTGTGCGAGGACATGGAGATCATCGTCCGGCTGCACCGCTTTGTCCGCGACAAGCTCCGGCCCCGCCGCGTGGCCTTCCTGCCCCACCCCGTGGCCTGGACCGAGGTGCCCGAGAACCTCGACAGCCTGCGCAAGCAGCGGGGGCGCTGGTACCGCGGGCTCCGCGAGTCGCTGCTCTACCACCGCGACATGCTCTTCCGCCGGAAGTACGGCCGCATCGGGTGGTTTGCGCTGCCCACCTTCTGGCTCTTCGAGTACTGGGGGCCGGTCATCGAGTTCATCGGCTACATCTTCGTGGCCGCGTTCTTTGCCGTGGACTACCTGATCGGCGGCCGGATCCTCAACGAGCAGTACTTCGTGGCCTTCCTGCTGGCCTCGCTCGGCTGGGGGACGCTGGTGAACGTGTTCGCCGTGCTGGTGGGTGCCTGGCGCTTCCGTTACGGCCTGGCCGACCGGCTGCAGCGCGGCCTGCTCCCCTTCGACCGGAAGCGCGACGTGCTCATCCTGCTCGGCTACGCCGTGCTCGAGAACTTCTTCTGGCGCCCGCTCACGCTCTACTGGCGGCTGCGCGGGCTGGTGGATGCGTGGCGGGGCAAGAGCGGGTGGGAGAAGTTCGCGCGGCAGGGATTCCAGAAGCACCCGGAGGCACAACGTGCGGCGTGAGCTCGCCAAGATCCGCGTCCTCATCGTGGAGGACGACGTGGCCACCGGCCGCCTCCTCGCCGGCATGGTGGAGGAGGCGGGCTACCCGCCGCCCGTGGTGGTGGAGACCGGCTCCGCCGCGCTCCTGGCCGCCGGCAGCGCCGACCTGATCCTGCTGGACCAGGCGCTGCCTGACACCACGGGCCTCGAGCTCCTCACCGCCTTCCGCGCCCTGCCCGACCCGCCGAGCGTCATCCTGGTCACGGCCAACCCGGACGCCTCGCTCGCGGCGCAGGCGCTCCGCGCCGGCGTGGACGACTACCTGGTCAAGGACGAGGCCCTGGCCCGCCTCCTCCCCGAGGTGATGGAGCGCGTCCGCCGCCTCCGCGCCCTGAGCGCCGCCCTGGCCGCCGCCGAGCGCGACCTGGTGCACGCCGAGCGCCGGGCCGCCATCGGCCAGCTCAACGTGACGCTGCACCACACCATCAACAACCCGCTCATGGCCGCCTTCGCCGAGCTCGAGCTGGTGCTCGACGCCGGCGGCCTGGCCCCGGAGCAGCAGCGCGGCCTGGTGGCCGTGCGCGACGCGCTGCTCCGCGTCCGCGACATCCTGGCCCGCGTGGGCACGCTCCGCCACGACCACACCACCGAGTACCTGGAGGGCGTCGAGATGATCGACCTCTCTCGCCGCACCCGGCAGACCCCGGTGATGCAGGGCGAGGCGGTGCTGCTCATTGCCGACGAGGACCTGGCCCGCGTGGTGACCATGCTGCTCCGGCACGCCGGCTTCGCCCCGTACCGCGTCACCGACCCCCGTGAGCTCCACGCGCGCGCGGGCCTCGTGGGCGTGTCGCTGGTGGTGGTGCAGGGCGGCTACGGCATTGGCACCGACCCGCTGGCCGGCTTCCGCCCCGCGGCCGAGCGCCACTACACCCTCGTGGCCCTCAGCACCGACGACGGCGCCCCTGCCCGCGCCCTCGGCGCCGACCACGTGGTGCCGCTGCCCTTCGACCCCGGCACTTTCGCCGGCGAGATCCTCGCGGCGCGGCGTCCCTGACGGGGGCGCGGCCCGAGGGCCGCGCCGGCCCCGCCGTGCACCGTCCCTCGCCGCGGTTGCCGGCCGCTGGAGGGGCGTTAGGTTCGAGTCATTCCCCTCGGGACCTTTCCATGCTGCGCTTGCGTGCCCGTCTCGCCATCGCGGCGGCCCTCGCCGCCCTCCCCGCCGCGCTCCCCGCCCAGGACCTCACCCGCATCGAGCGTGACCAGGCCACCACCATGCTGCGCGAGGTGCGCGAGCGCATCCAGCGCCGCTACTACGACTCCACGTACGGCGGCGTGAACCTGGCGGAGCGCTACGACACCGCCCTGGCCCGGGTTCAGGCTGCCCGCTCGCTGGCCGCCGCCTTCGGCGCCATCGCCCAGTTCACGCTCGAGCTCCGCGACTCCCACACCTTCTTCCTGCCGCCGGCCCAGACGGTGCGGGTGGAGTACGGCTGGACCATGGCCATGGTGGGCGACACCTGCCGCGTCCTCGAGGTGAAGCCCGGCAGCGATGCCGAGGCGCAGGGCGTCCACCCCGGCGACCGGGTGCGGCTCGTGGGCGGCTACGAGCCCTCACGCGCCAGCCTCTGGCTCCTCGACTACCTCTTCCGCGTCCTGCGCCCGCAAGCCGGGCTCCAGGTGGTGCTGGAGACGCCGGCGGGCCAACGCCGCGAGCTGGCGCTGGCCGCACAGGTGGTGCAGCGCCCCAAGGTCATGGACCTGACGGGCGGCAATGACGGCGCCGACCTGGCCCAGCTCATCCGCGACGACGAGCGCGACGCCCGCGAGCTGGCCTCCGTCACCGTCGAGGTGGGGGACTCCGTGCTGGCCTGGAAGCTCCCCACCTTCAACGTGGGGGAGTCGCTGATCCGCGCCGCCTTCCACCGCGCCCGCGGCCGTGCCGCGCTGGTGGTGGACCTGCGGGGGAACGGCGGTGGCGCCGAGCGTGCGCTGCAGGCCTTCCTGGGCCACCTCACACCCACGGACCTCACCCTCGGCATCCTGCACGAGCGGAAGCAGCAGACCCCGCTCGTGGCCCGGGCGATCCGCGACGACGCCTTCACCGGCAAGGTCATCGTGCTGGTGGACAGCCGCTCCGCCTCCGCCAGCGAGGTCACCGCCCGTCTCCTCCAGCTCACCAGCCGTGGCTCCGTGCTCGGCGACCGGACCATGGGCGCCGTGATGCGGGGCCGCGGCGAGCAGCTCACCATCCTGGCCGGGGGCGCCAACGCCATCCTGTACGGCGTGAGCGTCACCGTGGCCGACCTCGTGATGCCGGACGGCGGCCGGCTCGAGGGCACCGGCGTCACGCCCGATGAATTCCTCCTCCCCACCGCGGCCGACCTGGCCACGGGCCGCGATCCGGTGCTGGCCCGCGCCCTGGCGCTGGCCGGCGCGCCCATCGACCCCGCCCAGGCCGCGGCCCTCTTCCGGCGCTAGTCGCTCCCACCCGGCCCCCGACCCATGCCCCTCATCCTGTCCCGCCGCTCCTTCGTCAGCTC
>JBGAOL010000275.1:0-5966 GCA_044221825.1 Gemmatimonadales bacterium | reverse complement strand
GACGTGATCCCGCTGGCGCCGCCCCCGGCGCCCGAGCCGCCGAAGCCGGTAGTTGAGCGCCCCGCGGCCAAGGTCGCGCCGGAGGCGCCGGCCCGCCCCGCCACGGTGGTGGGCCGCATCCCCGTGGCCGAACCGCCCAAGGCGGCGGCACCGGCCCCAGCCCCGGCGGCGCCCGCGCCCAAGCCGGTGGAACCGGCCCGCCCGGTGGTGGAGAAAAAGCCTGAACCGGCGCCAGCCCCCGTCGCGCCGGCGGCCGTGAAGCCTGCGGAACCCAGGCCCGCGCCCGTCGCTGAGGCCAAGGCCCCGCCGGCGCCGCAGCCCGAACCGGTCAAGCCGGTGGTGGTCGCCCCCAAGGTGGAGCCGGCCGCGCGCGTGGAGCCGGCCCCGAGCACCGAGCCGGCGCCGAAGCCGGAGCCAAAGCCGGCGCCCGCCGCCCGGGCGCCCGAGGTGGTACCGCACGTGGAGCCGGCGAGTGCGGCCGTGGACCTCTCCACCGCCCCGCACGAGCCCGTCCCGGCCCCCGTCCCCTCCGTGGCGCCGACCCGCGGATCGCGCCTGCCGCTCATCGCGGCCGGCGTGGTGGCGGTCCTGGCCACGGGCGTGCTGCTGGCCTGGAAGCCCTGGGCCAAGGCCCCAGCCACCGACGTCACCTCGCTCGCCGCCACGCTGCCCCCGGGTGGGGAGGCCCAGCCTACGGCCCCCGCCCCGACGCGCGTGGTGCCCGACGCCAATGCGCCGTCCTTCGGCTCCACCGCCCCCTCGGTGCCGGCACCCAAGCCGGCGCCGAGTCAGGCCACCACGCCGGCCCCGGTGCAGCCCGCCCCGGCGGCCACCACCGCGGCCCCGAAGGACAGCGCCAAGGATGAGGAGATCATCGCCGTGGCCAAGCCGGTCCTGGCCCCGATGACGCTCAACGCCCCCACCCTGGATCTCGGCGCGGCGCCCGGCAGCTCCACGTCCGCCGCCCCCAGCGCCGTCGCGCCGAGCGCGCTCGCCCGCAACATCGCCGCGGCGGAGCGGACCGCGCAGCAGGACCTCGCGGCGCGCCTCGGCAGCGCCGGCTTCCGCGCGGTGCTGGCCCCCGCCCGCCTCGGCACCGCCGACGGCGTGGCGCAGGCCAAGGCCAGCTGGTCGCAGGGGGCCGAGGCGCTGCGGCAGTATCGCGCCCGCATCGGGCGGATCGAGAAGGCCTACGAGGACAGCGCGCTCGCCTCGCAGCGCGCCGAGCGCTGGCCCGCCAGCGAGCTCCGCGCGTGGGCCGCGCACCCGAGCGTGGCCGAGCCGGGCGAGACCTCCCAGGTGGCGGACCTCATGGTGAGCCAGGTGAGTGAGGCACTCGACCTGCTCGCCGGCGCCGCCGGCCAGTACGAGATCCGCAACGGCGCCATCAGCTTCCGTTCGCCGGCCACCGCCGTGCGCTACACCGCCATCCGCACCTGGGTGGAGCAGAAGACCGCCAACTGGAACGCCACCCCCGAGGGCGCGCGTCCCCACACCATCACGGCACTCCTGCGCGCGCTGGGTGACGGCCTGCCGCCGACGCGCTGACCGCTCGTCGAGCCACTGCGGCGGCCCGGGTTCGTGAGCCCGGGCCGCCGTCGTTTATCCACACCTTTCCACGCCGTCCACAGAGTCCACATCGACAGGTCGTCAAGCCGCGGCACGAGGCTGCTTGACGAAACGGCCTGCGGGGCGGACCTTAGGCGCTCTTCTCCCCCACCAACCCCGCTGATCCCGTGGACGGATTCCTCGACGCGCTCCGGCGCTCGCTCTTCCCCGTGCAGGTGCTCGTCGTCGATGATGACGAGGGCGCGCGGCGCGCGCTCGCCGGCGTGCTGCACCAGCACAAGTACCAGGTGCTCCAGGCCGGCTGTGCCGCCGACGCCCTCGCGCTGCTCGCGTCGAGCCACGTGGCGGTGGACCTGATCATCTCCGACATCCAGATGCCGGGCATGCGCGGCGATGCCCTGGGCCGCGAGGTGCGCGCCCGCTGGGGCGACCTGCCCATCCTCTTCATCTCGGGCGACGTGAGTTTCGCCACCGTGGCCGCCGAGATCGGCGGGCCCGCCCGCTTCCTGGCCAAGCCCTTCGGGGCGCCCGAGTTGCTCGAGCAGCTCCACCACCTCCTCGGCACCACCGACGCCTCGGCCGAGGCGTTCCTCCGCCCCGCCTTCGACGCGGGGGCCTGAACTTCCCCTCACGTTGCAGTCATGAAAGCCCGGGCCGGCGATGCTGGCCCGGGGGTTGCCCCGATACGCCAGGACGCGGGATGCGCGGCATGGGGCCGCCGCAACGCGCGGGGCGGAAGGGGAATTGCATGAGGCAGCTGGCAGCACCCGGGACCATCCTCGGTGGACGATTCGCGGTCACCCGCGAGATCGGCCGGGGGCCGAGGTCGGTGGTCTGTCTCGCGGTGGACCAGCGCCACGGGCGCGAGGTCGCGCTCAAGCTCTACGACGGGCCCACCGGGCGCCTGCAGCGGCTGGTGGTGGAGGCCGCCGACCTCGCCCGGTATCGGTTACTGGTGCCGCGGGAGATCGTCGACGGCACGCCCACCCTGCTGGTGCTGGAGCACCTGCCCGGCACGGACCTCGGCCACGAGATCGCCGCACAGGGCGGGCTGCCCCCGGCGGCCGTGGCCGAGTACGGATGGCAGGCGGCCCGTGCGCTCGTCGCGGCGCACCGCCGCGGCCTCCTGCATGGCAACCTCACCCCGCGCAACATCCTGCTGCCCGATGCCGGCGGCGTCTGGCTCACCGACCTCGCCATGGAGCCGACGAGCCAGGCCTTCCTGGCGCCGGAGGTCCGCCGCGGCGCGGCCGCCGATCCGCGCGCCGATCTCTATGCCCTCGGCCTCGTGCTCTACGTGGGGCTGACGGGCCGGCTCCCCGCCGTCCCCGCCCCCACCCTGCCCGACGGCCTCCGCCCCTCCGAGCGGCGCGAGGACGTGCCTGCCTGGCTGGATGACGCCATCGCCCGGGCCACGGCGCTGCTGCCGGCCGACCGCTTCTCCCGCGCCAGCCAGCTGGCCGAGGCCCTCGAGCCACCGCGACCGTCCCGGGCCATGGCCGGCTGACGCCTCCCCTAGTGCCTCCGCCCGGTCGGCGCCACAATTCCCCCATGCCGACCGAGCGCCTCTACTACACCGACGCCTACTGCACCCGCTTCAGCGCCACCGTCGTGGACGCCACTGATGGGGGCACGCGCGTCTACCTCGACCGCTCCGCCTTCTACCCCACCTCCGGCGGCCAGCCCTTCGACCTCGGCACCCTCGGCGGGGTGGCGGTCCGCGACGTCGTGGACGAGGATGACCGGGTGGCGCACCTGCTCGCCGCGCCGCTCGCGCCTGGCACCACCGTCGAGGGCGAGGTGGACTGGGCCCGCCGCTTCGACCTGATGCAGCAGCACACGGCGCAGCACCTGCTGTCCGCCATCTTCGCGGACCGGTACGGCTGGCCCACCGTCAGCGTCCACTTCGGCGACGAGTCGGCCACGCTGGACCTCGACGTGGGGCAGGTGGACGCCGCGGTCCTGCGTGAGGCGGAACGGCAGGCCAACGCCATCGTCACGGAGAACCGGCCGGTGGTGGTGAGCTTCGAGGACGCGGCCACCGCCACCGGGCTCCGGAAGGCCACCGAGCGCACCGGGACGCTCCGCATCGTCAGCATCACCGGCCTGGACCGGAGCGCCTGCGGCGGGACGCACGTGCGGCACACCGGCGAGATCGGCGTGATCCTGCTCCGGAAGGTGGAGCGGGTGAAGAAGCAGGTGCGGATCGAGTTCCTGGCCGGCGGCCGCGCTGTGCGGCGTGCGCGGCAGGACCAGGAGCTCCTCGCCACGCTCGCCGCGGGCTTCTCCGCGGGCGCGGACGAGGTGCCGGCACTGGTGGAGGGCCAGCGCGCGCAGCTCAAGGAAGCGGAGGCGCTCCGCCGCGCACTCGTGGAGCAGCTGGCCGGCTACCGCCTCCGTGAGCTCCATGCCGGCACCACGCCGGACGCCGCCGGCCTGCGCCGCCTCAGCTACACCGCCCAGCCGGGCGACGACCTGCGGGCGCTCGGCCAGGCGGCAACGCAGCTCGCCGGCACCGTCTTCCTGGCCACGAGCGATGCGCCCCCCACCATCCTCCTCGCCACCTCGGCGGACAGCGGCGTGGACGCGGGCGCGGTGCTCAAGGCCGCGCTCAGCGCGGCGGGCGGGCGTGGCGGCGGCTCACCGCGCCTGGCACAAGGAACGGTGCCGGACGCGGCGGCCCTGGCGGCGGTGCGGGCGCAGGTGGCGGGGGGCTGAGGCGCGGGGGGCCGTCGGGCGCGGCTGGCGCAGCACTCCGGGGGGGAATGTGGCGCGGCCCAAGGGCCGCGCTTTCGACATCCTCCGGAAACGTCACAGGGCTCGTCGCGCCGACGAGCCCTGTCGAACGCGCGGCCCTTGGGCCGCGCCAGCATCCCTTCCTATTGCGCGATGGCCTCGATGGCGATCTCGATCTCGACGTTGTCGCTGAGCAGCGTGCCGTCGTCGAGGACCTGGTTCCACGTCAGGTTGTAGTCGCGCCGGTTGATGAGCGCGGTGCCGTCAAAGGCGATCCGCTCCTTGCCGCCCTGGTCGCGCATGGTGCCGAGGTAGGCGCCCTTGAACACCACCGGGTGGGTCTGCCCCTTGAGCGTCAGCAGGCCGCTCATCTCGAAGGTGCTGTTTTCCACCACGAGGCCGGTGCTCTCGAAGGTCATGGTGGGGAAGCTGTCCACGTTGAAGAAGCGCGGCGAGCGGAGGTCGGCGTCGCGCGCCGCGTTGCGGGTGTCGATGCTCTTGGTGCGCACGGTGACGTTCACCGTGCCGCGATCCCACTCCGGTCCCCGGGTGACCAGCACGCCTTCCCACTCGGTGAAGAAGCCGCGCACCCGGCCGGCCAGGTGC
Source organism: Gemmatimonadales bacterium (assembly GCA_044221825.1). GTDB lineage: Bacteria > Gemmatimonadota > Gemmatimonadetes > Gemmatimonadales > GWC2-71-9 > JADJOM01. Next base: position 1,055 of record JBGAOL010000275.1, on the reverse strand, counting down.
CGGATCCGGAAGCTCACCTCGGAGTGCGTCGGGTCCACCCGCCAGGTGGTGCCGACCGGGATCCGGGTGAAGGTCCGCCCCTGCGTGGTCCCCTGCGCCTCGGCGCCGGTCGTCGCCGCGAGGGTCAGGCCCGCCGCCAGCGCCACAATCGCCATCGCCCGCATACTCCGCCTCCCCGTACTGGTGAATGTTCCGTCCGGTCATCCTCGACCGCTGGCGGAACATGCCCGGCCCGGACGTAAGCCTTCATGGGGCGATCATGTGAACAAATTCACGATCGCGGCTTGGCGCGACGGGTCGGGGTGGCGGTGAGCGGATTCTCCGGCCACTCGTGCCGGGGATAGCGCCCTTTCATCTCTTTCCGGACATCGAAGTAGCTGCTGCGCCAGAAACCGGCCAGGTCGCGGGTCACCTGCACCGGCCGGTGGGCGGGCGAGAGGAGGTGCATGGTGACCGGCACCCGTCCCCCCGCCACGCGCGGGGTCTCGGTGAGCCCGAACACCTCCTGCAGGCGCACCGCGAGGACCGGGGCCGCGGGATCGGCGTAGTCCACCCGGATCATCGAGCCGGTGGGGACGGGCAGGTGCGAGGGGGCGAGCTGGTCGAGCGCGGCGCGCCGCTGCCAGCCCAGCCAGGCGAGGAGGGCATCCGCCAGCTCCACGCGCGCCAGGTCGCCCCGGCGGCGCACCCCCGGGAGCGCGGGACCGAGCCAGGCGTCGAGCGCGACGAGCAGCGCCGCGTCGTCCACGGCAGGCCAGCCGTCGGCGCCCAGGTGATGGTGAAGGAAGCCGAGTCGCTCGCGCAGGCGGGTGGCGTCGTCGGTCCACGGGAGCCCGGCCAGCCCCGCTCGCCGGATCCACGCGAGCACCTCCTGCACGACGAGCCCCGGGTCGGGGTCGCGCAAGCCGGACTCGCGAAGCACCAGCGCGCCGAGTCGTTCCCGCCGCGCCGCCACCACGCCGTCGCTCGCATCCTCCCAGCGCACCACCTCCTCCACCCCGATCAGCTCCCCGAAGTGGCTGCGCAGCTCCTCCTCCGGCAGCGGCAGGCCGAGC
>JBGAOL010000274.1:0-5824 GCA_044221825.1 Gemmatimonadales bacterium | reverse complement strand
CCCAGTTCATCGTGGCCACCCACTCACCGATCCTCCTCGGCTTCCCCGGCGCCACGATCTACGAGTTCGGGGAGCACCCGCCCCGGGAGGTGGCGTACCGGGAGACGGAGCACTTCCAGGTCACGCGGGCGTTCCTCGAGCATCCGGAGCGGATGCTGCGGGAGCTGCTGCGCGACGACGATAGCGAAGGAGGCGTGTGATGCCGGTTCGCCCCACGTGGCTCGCCCTCGCCGGGCTCCTGGTCGCGCTGCCCGCGTGGCCCCAGTCCACCCCGGGGCCCAGCCCCACCATCCTCGTCGGCGTCCTCGAGGAGCCCCAGTGCGACCTGGGCCCCACGCCGTCGCTTCGGGTGCTGTTCGCGCGCACGGCCCACGCCTGGCAATCCCTCAGCGACCCGCTGCCCGAGCTCCCGGTGCGGCCGGAGCGTGTGACGTGGACGGTGGCGTTCGATGGCCGGCGGCTCGGGACGTTCACGTCGCCCGCCCCGACCGACACCGGCTTCTTCCTCCGGGAGGCCCGGGCGCGCTTCCTCGGCACCGCTCCGGACTCGGTGCGCTACAACATCCCCGATCGCGCCGGGCTCTTCGGCGGCTGGTGCGACGCGCCGGCCCGCCGGCCGGTGGTGGTGGTTTCCCGTCCCAACTACCGGGACCCGGCCCGCTGGAAGCGAGACCAGCCGCCGCCGGAGGTGCTGGCGCGGGTGATGCCCGAGTTCGCGAGCCGGGTGGTGCTTACGTGCGAGGGCGGCGACGAAACGGTGGACACGATCGCCCGCTACACGGCGGCCGACCTGCGCGTGGCCCAGGCCTACCGCGCAGGGACGGGGGAGCGCCTCGTGGGGGTGCGTGCCGCCCCTGAGTGGGCCACCTGCGATGGTCCCGACTTCGACGAGGCGTGGAGCGCGCACTGGTTCCTGGTCGGCACCGAGGTCGAGTTCCTCGGCGTCGGCCTCACGCTGGTGGATGCCGGCGACTACGACGGCGACGGGGTGTCCGAACTGCTCTTCTGGTACAGCGGCTATAACCGCGATGGGTACTGGCTGGTGCCGGGAGAGGGGGGGAGCCCGGTGGCGTTCACCTGGAGCTATCACTGACCCCGCCCGGGGCGGAGGTCGAGGGTGAGGGGGGTCGAGGGCGGGGAAGGCCACCGGGCGTCGCCCTGAGAGTGGAACCCAGCCTCCCGCGTCGCTCTCCGGACCCCTTCCGTGAGGCACCCATGCGCCACCCGTCGAGCCCACCCCTGCTGGCGCTCCTGGCCCTCTGCGCCGCCTGTGCCCCCGACTCCACCGTCGAGCCCGGGACCCCGGACCTCCAGCCCCCCGCCGCGCTCAAGGTCCCGCTCGCCGGCAACTTCGCCGTCGCCGTGTACCCCGTGGACGGCTGGTTCGCCGACGTCAACCGTGCCAACCTCGCCGTCGGCATGGGCAACGGCGGTGCCATCGCGCTGCCCCAAGGGGGGCCGATGCACTTCATGGCCTCCGGGTCCGGCCGCATCGCCAAGGCGCTGGCCGTGAACAACAACGGGATGATCGTCGGCGCGGTCAGCCCGAACTGCTGTGCGTGGGTGGACCTCTCACCCGCCGTCTGGGCGTCCTACCGCGCGACCCCCGTGGTGCTCCGCGACAGCGGGGAGGCCGTGGACGTGAACGACCGGGGCATGGCCGTGGGCACCGTGCGGCGCCGGGGCCGGGACCGCGCCTTCACGTGGGACGTGCCCGCCGGCAGCGTGGCCCTCCTGCCGACCCTCCCCGGCGGCCGGATGACCACCGCCCGCGCCATCAACAACGAAGAGGTCATCCTGGGCACGGCCGACGACGTGAAGGGCGTCGTGACCACGGTCCTCTGGCGCCGGGGTGCGACGGGGTGGACGGTGCAGGTGGTGGGCGGCAGCATTGACGGGCTGGACCTCGACGGCTGGCTCGGCGTGGTGGGCGTCACCACGGGTCGGGCCTCCTTTGGCAAGCCGGATCACGCGGGGTGGTACGCGACGGCGGGGGCGTCCCAGGCCGAGGCGGTGAGCCCGGGCGGCGCGCTGGCGGTGGGCACGGACTGGGGAGCCGCCACGACGTGGCCGCAGACCAGCATCGGCTTCATCGCCGACAAGGGCGGCAACATCACCTGGCTGCCGTTCCCCGCGGGCAGCATGTGGCGGGCGTCCTTCGGGTCGGGGGTCACGGACTGCGGGCTCGTGGTGGGCACCGTGTGGGAGCTGGGCTCGGTGTTCACGGCGCAGCCGGCGGTGTGGGATCCGGGGTGCTAGGGCGCGGGGCGATCCTGCCGCACAGGCGGGGATCCCCCGGCCTCGCGCCTAACTCTGCCGCAGCGCCACCACCGGATCCACCCGCGCCGCCCGCCGGGCCGGCCACCAGGTGGCGCCGAGCCCCACCAGCGACAGCAGCAGGAAGATCCCCCCGAACGTCACCGGATCCCGCGGGCTCACGCCGTAGAGCAGGCTCTGGAGCAGCTGGCCCACGCCGAGCGCCGCGATGCCGCCGATCAGGAGTCCGAGCGCAATGAGGGTGGCCGCCCGGCCGAGGATGAGGCTGACGACGTCCCCGGGGGCCGCCCCCAGGGCGATGCGGACCCCGATCTCCCGTGTGCGCCGGCTCACGGTATAGGCCATGACGCCGTAGATGCCGATCGCCGCCAGCAGCAGCGCCAGGCCCCCGATGGCGGCGAGCATGATGGCGCCGACCCGCTGCGGGAAGTAGGGCAGGGTGTTGTACTCCGCCATGACCCGCGGGTCGAGGAACGGCAGCGCCGCCGCCACCTCGCTGAACGCCCCGCGCATGGCGGCCGTGAGCGCCAGCGGCTCCCCGACGGTCCGGACGTGCAGCGAGAACGCCGGCGGCGCGGACCCCGGCGCGTACGGCCGGAACACGATTGGCTTGGGGCTTTCCGTGTAGTCGTCGTACTTGCTGGTGGCCACGACACCGACGATGGTCACCGGGCCGGTGCCGGAGATGTCGATCCGGGCGCCGAGCGCGACTCGGCCGGCGAGGTAGCGGTCGACGAAGGCCTCGTTGACGATGGCGACCGGCGCGGCGCCGGCCAGGTCGCCGGGCCCGAAGTCCCGGCCATCACGCACCGCGATCCCCGTGGCGCGGAAGTAGTCGCCGGAGACGACGTTCTGGCTCACCTGCATGCTCTCGTTGGGCGCGGGGGTGTAGCCGTCCACCGTCATGGCCGAGGTGTTGAGGGGGCCGGGGCCGAGCACCACCGAGCGCGCCACGGCCGCCGCCTCGACGCCCGGGAGGGCGCGCACCCGCTCGAGCAGGCGCTCCACCAGGCTCACCTGCAGGCTGTCGCCCACCATGCCAGTCAGGCGGAGGTCGGTGCTCACCAGCAGCACGCGATCGGTGCCGTGCATGCCGGTGTCCATGGAGCGGTAGCCGTCGAGGCTCCGCAGGAAGAGGCCGGCCGCCACCAGCGTCACCAGCGAGAGTGCTACCTGGGCCACCACCAGCGCCGACTGCAGCCGCGCCCGCCGGCCGGTGCCCGGGCCGATCTCGTCCTTGAGGGCCGGCACCAGCGCGGGCCGCGTGGCCTGGAGCGCCGGGACGAGGCCGAAGATCACGGCGGCCGCCGTGGTGACGAGCGTCGCGAAGAGGATCACGCTCCCGTCCACCGGGAACTCGAGCCCCACCGGGAACGGCACCGTGGGCAGCAGCGCCATGAACGCGTCGCGCCCCCAGTAGCTCAGGTAGAGGCCCAGGAGGCCGGCCAGCCCGGCCAGCACCACGCTCTCGGTGAGGAGCTGGCGGATGAGCCGGGTGCGGCCCGCGCCGAGGGCCAGGCGCACGGCCACCTCGCGGCGCCGCGCGATGGCGCGGGCCAGCAGCAGGCTGGCGACGTTGGCGCAGGCGATGAGGAGCACCAGCGCGGCGAGCGCCAGCAGGGCGAGGAGGACGGGCCGCATGGCGCCGGTGGCCCCCACCGTGTGGAACGGCCGCACGATGGCGCCGAGCGGCTCGGCCAGCCCGCCGGCCTCGCCCACCTGCCGGGCCAGCCGGTCCAGCTCGGCGGCCGCCTGCGCCGTGGTGACCGCCGGCCGGAGGCGGCCCACCACCTCGAAGGTCCGCTCGTTCCGGTTGGTGAGGGTGGCGGCCACGTCGCGGTTGAGGAGCGGCCAGGCCGTGATGGGCAGGTAGAACTGGAAGTCGAGGCCGATGGAGGTGCCCGTGAACCTGGCGGGGGCAACGCCGACGATGGTGAACGGGGCCCCGTTCAGCAGCACGGTGCGGCCGAGCACGGCGGAGTCGCCGGCGAAGCGGCGGCGCCAGAAGCTGTGGCCGAGGACGGCGACGGGAGCGGCGGCTTCCTCGTCCGCCATGGTGAGCAGGCGGCCCTGGCCGCCCTGGACGCTGAGGGCGTCGAAGTAGTTGCCGGCGACGAGGGTGCCCCAGGCGCGTTCGGTGGTGCCGCTCCCCTCGCGGAGCCCCACCTGGGTCATGTCCCAGGCCGTGAGGTCCATGGTGCTGCTGAGCGCGCGCCAGTCCTTGAAGTCGGGCCAGGACACGGAGGCCGGCTCGCCGTCCCGTCCCCGGGTGTCGGCGATGATCAGGCGGCTCACCGCGGGGACCACGGGGAGCGGGTTGATGACGCAGCCCTGGAGCCAGGTGAAGACGGTGGAAGTGGCGCCGATGCCGAGGCCGAGGGACAAGATCCCGATCAGCGTGAGGCCACGCTGGCGGCGCAGGGTGCGAAGGGCGTAGCGGAGGTCCTGGAGGAGGGCTTCCATGGGGGCTCCGAGGCACGGGGGGTGAGCGCGCCGCTCACGGGACGATTGGTGCGGGGCGGATGCGTCGAGGAAGGCAAGTGGTGTGCCGCAGGGGGTGGGAGCGATCCTGTTGCGGGGCTTGCGTTTAGTGGTGCCGGGACGGGGTGGGGCATCCGGAAGTGGGACGGAGCGTCCCGGAAGCGGACGGGCGCCGGCCGGTGTCGGGTCCTGCCCCGATTCGCCGCCTCCCTGCTATATCTCCACCCATGACCCCAATGCCCCCTCGCATGCCCGTCGCGACGCCCGCCGGCCTGGATGCGCTTCTCGCCGACGCGGCCCGCCGCGCCACCGCCTACCTCGGCACCCTCGACACGCGTCCCGTCTACCCGCGCCCCGACGCCATCGCCGCGCTCCGCCGCCTCGAGTCGCCGCTCCCGGCCACCCCCAGCGACCCGGCCGGGACACTGGCGCTGCTCGATGAGCTGGTGACGCCGGCGACGACGGCCATGGCGGGGCCGCGGTTCTTCGGCTTCGTGATCGGCGGTGCGCTCCCGGCCGCGCTCGCCGCCAACTGGATGGCGGGGGCGTGGGACCAGAACGCGGGCCTCTACCTGCCGACGCCCGGCGTGTCCCACCTGGAGCAGGTGGCGCTCAAGTGGCTGGTGGAGCTCTTCGAGCTGCCGGCAGGCACCACGGGCGGGTTCGTCACGGGGGCCACCGTCGCCAACTTCACCGCGCTCGCCGCGGCGCGCCATGCCGTGCTGGCGCGCGCCGGCTGGAACGTGGAGGCCGACGGGCTCTTCGGCGCCCCCGCCATCACCGTCATCACCGGCGACGAGGTGCATCCCACGCTCCTCAAGTCGCTCGGCATGCTCGGCCTTGGCCGTTCGCGCATCGTGCGGGTGCCGGTGGATGGGCAGGGGCGGATGCGGGCGGATGCGCTGCCGGAGATCAGTGGACCGACGATCGTCTGCCTGCAGGCCGGCAACGTGATCACCGGCGCCTTCGATCCGCTCGAGCCACTCATCCGTCAGGCCCACGCCGCCGGCGCCTGGGTGCACGTGGATGGCGCCTTCGGCCTGTGGGCCAAGGCCGCGCCGTCGCT